>NZ_JMKT01000016.1 GCF_000686525.1 Desulfonatronovibrio hydrogenovorans DSM 9292 | reverse complement strand
GCCATTGAGGCTGCCAGGGCTGGTGATGCAGGCCGGGGCTTTGCTGTGGTGGCTGATGAAGTGCGGAAGCTGGCTGAAAAGACCATGAATGCCACCCAGGAAGTAGACCAAGTCATTGCTTCCATTCAGAACGGAGCCAAGGCCAATATTGACGGCATGGACCGGGCTGTGGCTGCAGTTGATGAAGCCATTTCCCTGGCTGATAATTCCGGTGACGCCCTGAAAAAGATTGTTGAACTGGTGGAGGATGTGGCGGACCAGGTCAGAAACATTGCCACTGGAACTGAGGAACAGTCTTCAGCCAGTGAGCAGGTGAACAGGAGCGTGGAGGATATAAACCGCATTGCCGGGGAAACAGCCGATGTCATGGAGCAGTCTGCCAAGGCCATCAGTGAACTGGCCAGCCAGGCCGGAGAACTGCAGTCTTTGATCGTGGAGCTTAAAAATACAAAATAGCCTTAAACGGACTGGCTGAAGACCGTGGACCAGGGCCAGACAGCCCGGGTTCACGGATCAGTCTCTGATGAGAAAATCAGTTCTGAACCATCCTTGAGTAAGGCCAGGCCTGAGTTTTTTCAGGGCAGCTGTGACCCTTATAACCGACCGAGAATAACTGGCCATGCACCTGCCTGAAGAAATTCTATATTCCCTGACCAGGCTTCATCTCCTGTCCTGTAAAGTGGACTTCGTAGCCTCCCTGGGCAGCGATCATGTCCTTGATCTTTTTTAAGGCCAGAAGTTCCAGCAGGGCCTGGATCTTGGGATCAGAAAAAGAATAATCAGGGATGAGCAGGTCGTAGCGTTCCCTGGCCAGGGGTACGAAGTCCAGTCCCAGGGCCTTGGCAGCAGCCATTATTCCCAGTCCGCAGTCTGCGGTTTTGCTGAGGACGTTTACAGCCACAGCCATATGGGTGAATTCCTCCTGGTCATAGCCTTTGATGTCCATGGCCCGTACCTGGTCTTTTTTCAGGTGGTGGTCCAGGAGGATCCGGGTTCCAGCCCCTTTCTGACGGTTGATGAAGGTCACGTCATCCCTGGTCAGATCCTGAATGCTATGGATGTTTTTGGGGTTGCCCGGGGCGACCATCAGACCCTGGTGGCGGATGGCCAGATTTATGAGCCTGAAATTCAGTTCAGGCCCGTATTTATTAAGAAAAGGAAAGTTGTAGTCGCTGGTTTCCGGGTCAAAAAGGTGAATCCCGGCCATGTGGGCGGCCTGATCTTTGATGGCAGTGATTCCGCCCATGCTGCCCAGGTGGGTGGAGGCCAGGTGGATGGGCTCTTCCCGGCCCATGAGCTCGTTGGCCAGAAGGTCCAGCAGGTTGTCGTGGCTGCCCACAGCCACCAGGACCTGATCCAATTCCTTTTTAGGTCTCAGGAGTTCCACCCTGATCACCTTGTCCCGGGCCAGCCCTTCCAGGTCCTGGTCAATTCTGGTGAAGCCCTGGGCTCTGGTCAGGGTGGTGATCATACCAGCTCCCCTGGCCAGGGGAGTTGCCACGTAACCGTCTTTGACCCGGCCCACTGAAAGCCTCAGGAATTCCTCCATGCCCAGCCTGGAGGGAACCTTTCTGGTCAGTCTGGCTTCAACAGTTTCAGGTTCCTTCTGACTTCGGCCTGAAAGGAGGCAGACCAGGGGTTTAAGGATCTGCTCGTAACAGACCACTGAGCTGACCGGATAACCTGGAGCACCTATGACGATCTTGCCCCGGGCCATGCCGATCATGGTCGGTTTGCCAGGCATGGCCTTTATCCCGTGAACCAGGACCTGTCCGGCCTGTTCCATGATTTTTTTGGTGAAGTCTCTGCTTCCGGCTGATGACCCGGCTCCGATGACAATGATTTGGGCTGAGGACTCCAAAGCCTTTTCCAGGGCAGAACTCAGTTTTTCCGGGTCATCCGGAACAGGCGGGGTCCTGGAAATGTCGCAGCCCCAGTCTCCGGCCATGGAGGCCAGGACCTGGGAGTTGCTCTCAATGACCTGGCCCGGCCTGGGAGTGGGTCTGGTTGTGAAGTCAAGGACTTCATCCCCGGTGGGAATGACATGGATATGCACCTTTGGCCTGACTGAAATTTCCCATATCCCGGCCGAGAGCAGGGCCCCGATGTCGTAAGCTGATAACTGGTGGTTCTGGGGCAGAAGAAGCTCGGTGGCTACGATATCCTCACCGACCCGGCGGACATTCTGCCAGGGAAATACAGGGCTTTCAATGAGAATGGATTCCTGGTCCTGCTGGACTATCTTCTCGACCATGATGACGCTGTCCATGTCCAGGGGCAGGGGGTTTCCAGTGTTGACCTCAATGAAGTCGCGATCCTTTAAGAGCCTGACCGGGCTGCCTTCCCTGGCCTTAAAAGTGCTTTCAGCCTTGACTGCTACACCGTCCATGGCTGCGCTGTGAAAGGTGGGTGATGAATACCTGGCCCAGACCGGTGCTGCTGTAACCCTTTGAACTGCTTCATGGGTGGGTATGGACTCAGCCTGGATTTTTTCTTCCCGGACAATGGCCAGTTTGACCTTATCCAGGGCCTCTTCAATGGTCATGGTCTGCAAATAGATATTTCTTTTAAATTCCATGGACTGGCTCCTCTGCTGCTGGTCAGTGACCCGGGTCATTTAGGTGGTTTCTGGAAAAAACCGTGGGGATTAATCCTGTCCAGCTAATTGGCTATATCTTCTTTTTTGGGTTCATGGCTGTTTAACTACATCAAATTGAAGAACCAAATCTTTGGTTATTAATGTTCCAGCAATATTTTCTTCTACCTGCAAAATGATCTATAAAAGGTGAACATGAAGATATCGTCTTTTTTTTTTAAAGGAAAGGGAGTTGATTAAGAAAAATTGATTATGGGGCATGCTTTTTGTATCAGGACTGGAGGAACCCTGGTTGCCAAGCATGAGAAAACGATTTAATTTTAATTTGCAGAAAGTCCTGGATTACAGGATGAGTCTTGAGGAAAAGGCCCAGCTTGACCTGGCCAGGTCCAGGAAAAAATATCAGGGCCAGGTTCAGGTTGTTGACCGGATCAACAAGGAATTAAAGCTGGCCAAACAGGAACTGAGCAAAAAAGAAAATATAAACCAGCAAAGTATCTGGCTGTGGAACAAGTACATCCAGCGACTGAATTTTGACTCCAGGCTGGCTGACTTGCGGCTCAAGGAACTGGCCAGGGAAGTAAACGCCAGACGTCAGGAGCTTCTGGAGAAGAGCAGGGATAAGAAGATACTTGAAAAACTGAAGGTCAACCAGAAAATAAAGTTTGAGCATGAACAAGAAAAAGCAGAGCAAAAAGAATTCGATGAAATGGCAGTGGTTCGTTTCAAGCCTGAAACCGTCTAAGCTCCTTCAGGTGTTCATGGTTCTGGCCATGGTCAAGATTGGACTGATGCTTGCCCTGACCACCAGCCAGCCCCTGGAGGAACCTGTTGCAGCTTCCAGGCCTCCTGTTCTGGTGGAAGCCAGGCTTGCCGTTGCAGCGGCAGAACCCCAGGCCCAGCAGGAAGTGGCTCAGGCTGACTTGAGCGAGGAGCTCAGGCGGATCAGAGCCAGGGAGGAGGAGCTGGACCGGCGGGAAAGAAACCTGCGTATGCTGGAACAGGAGATCAATGAAAAGCTGGCCGAGCTGGAGCGCCTGGAGACCAGCCTGGAGCAGATGCTTGAAGAAGCTGATGTGCTCAAGGATCAGAAGATCAAACATCTGGTGGATGTGTATGCCAATATGAGGGCTCAGCAGGCGGCCCAGGTCCTGGAAACTCTTGATGAAAACATAGCAGTCAAAATTCTGGCCGGGATGAGGGGCCGGCAGGCAGGAGACATTCTGACCCATGTCAATGCCCAGAAAGCGGCCCGGCTCTCGGAGCAGCTGACTGAACTGCACGCCCCGTTTATTGAATAAGGCCGGCTTAAGGCCAGCTTGTCAGGTATTGGGACTGATTTATGAAGATGACCTGACATGGCTTGCCCAGGTCCAGTTCAGCCCAGAAGCTAACCGGACGTTTGAGCCTCTCCAGACTCTGGATTATTGGATGGACTGTCTGAGCCCGGTCTATTCCCATATTCCTGGGATCCACCGTTTGCAATCAGGACAGGCCCTGTTTTCAAGCTCAATCTTTTTTATCTGAAAACCCATTCTGGTGATGACCTCTTTTTGACAATCCGGGCAAAAGGTGCTTTCAGACCTGTGACCGGGCACGTTTCCAGTATAGACATGCTCAAGTCCGGCTTTTTTGCCTATTGCGCAGGCCATTTCCAGGGTTTCCACCGGAGTGGATGGTCTGTCAGTCATTTTGAATGTGGGGTGGAACCTTGAAATATGCCAGGGAGTATCAGGGCCCAGATCATGGCAGAGAAAATCAGCCAGCCGGGTGAGCTCATCTGGAGAGTCGTTGAGTCCGGGAATAATCAGAGTTGTAACTTCCAGCCACCAGCCCATTTTCTTGATGGTAACCAGGTTGTTTTGAACCGGTTTAAGCCTTGCCCCGCAGTAGTTTTTGTAAAAACTATCTGTAAAAGCCTTGAGATCAATGTTGGCGGCGTCAATGAATCCGTCCATTTCCTGCAGGCAGTCGGGGCTCTGATATCCGTTGCTGACAATAATATTTTTGAGTCCTTTTTTGTGAGCCAGCCTTGCTGTGTCCATGACCAGTTCAATAAAGATGGTGGGTTCAGAATAAGTGTAGGAAATGGAAGCTGCCTTGTATTCCAGGGCCATTTCCACGATTTTTTCAGGAGAAATGGATTCACCCTCCAGTTCCTGGTTTTCCTTGGGGGGCTGGGACAAAGAGTAGTTCTGACAGAATGTGCAGGACAGGTTGCAGCCCATGGTGCCAAGGGACAGGGTCAGAGTTCCGGGCAGAAAGTGGAAAAGGGGCTTTTTTTCAATAGGGTCAAGGTTCAGGGCGGCCAGTTTGTCCCGGACCAGTGAATGAAGGATGCCTTCCATGTTCTGCCTGACTCCGCAAAGTCCCTTTTCTCCGGGCTCAATAAGGCAGAAATGACTGCAGGCCATGCATTGAACCTTATGCTCTTTTTGTTTTCTCCATAAAATTGCCTGACTCATGCTTTCTCCTTTTACCGGTCCAGTTTGGCTCGGGTATTCTGTCTGAAAAAAAGTCACGCCTGGCCCAAGACCATGAATTCAGCACGGCCTGGATGGACAGGTTCTGGCCGGGCCACTTTTTATTCAAAGCATTTTAATAGACAATAATGCATTTCTTTTTTTTTTCAAGGACCAGTCATCTGTCCTGTCTCCCTGCCCACTACAGCCTGGAAGGCGCTAAAAAAGCTTGACAAGGAATTTGTCTGCAAACTAAACAGTTCGGATATGAGAAATAAAGCGGGATCGTTTCTGTCTGAACATGGTCTGAACTGGTGGTGGCCTCTGAACAACAGCCGGCCTGGAACGGACCAGAAATCTGCTTGATGACAGCAGAGCAAGGAGACGTCCTATCAGGCCGCAGGCTAAGAGCTTGGCGGCCTTTTTTTGGGTCAAAATTATCCCGGAGCAGAAGATGATGAAAAAACTATTACTGGTGCTTTTTCTTGTTTTTGGTCCCTGTTCTCTGGCTTCAGCTGAAACCATAAGGCTCAGCTATGCCAATTTCCCTCCTGCCAATACTTTCCCTTCGGTTCAGATGGAAAGATGGAAGGAAGAAGTGGAGTTAAGAACCAACGGCAGGGTGAAAATAGATACCTATCCGGGCGGAAGTCTGCTTGGAGCAAGGAACATGTTCCGGGGGGTGATCCAGGGCCAGGCCGATATTGGAAACCTGTCCATGTCCTACCAGCCTGGAGTATTCCCCATGACTTCGGTATTGGAGCTGCCCGTGGGTTTTACTTCAGCCAAGGCAGCCAGTGCAGCCCTTTGGGATCTTTATGAGAAATACCAGCCCAGGGAGTTTGATCAGGTCAAGGTGCTGACCATGTTTACCAGTGCCCCTTCCAATCTCATGACCAGGCAGCCTGTCAGGAGTCTGGATGAATTCAGAGGGCTTGAAATCAGGGCTTCCGGCACTGCCTCCAGAATCCTGGACAGCCTGGGTGCGGTTTCGGTTTCCATGCCCATGCCCGAGACTCCGGAGGCCTTGCAGCGAGGCATGGTCAAGGGCCTTTTTTCTTCCCTGGAAGTGCTCATGGATTTTAATTTTGCCGCATACACCCCTTACCAGACCATGCTCAACTCCCAAGTCTATCCTTTTGCCGTAGTTATGAACCGGAACAAGTGGAACAGCCTGCCCAGGGAAGTTCAGATTGTCCTGGAAGAGCTGGGCCGGGAGCAGGCCTTGTGGACCGGAGAGTACATGGACGCTCACGTGGACAAAGCCATTGAATATGCCAGGGAGAATTACGATGCTCAGTCCTTTGAGCTGACTCCGGATGAGTATGCCCTGATCGAGGAGAGGGTCAGGCCCATTATTGATGACTGGATTAAAGAGGCTGAAAGAAACGGGCTGCCGGCCAGAGAGATCCTGGCTGATCTGGAAAGCCTGAGAGATTACTATGAGTCTGAATTTTCCAGCCCCTAGCTTCTGAAATGATGACTATGTCCGTTCAAAATGCCTTTGACAGGTCCGGCCCTGGGAACAGAGACCGTGCTTGATTTCCTGTCAGGATTTTCCTCCAGGCTTAATACGGTCCTGCTGGCCCTGGGGGCAATTGTCCTGATTCTGATGATGGGACTGGCAACCGCCAACATGGTCCTGGGGTTTTTCGGCCAGCCTATCAGGGGAGCATATGAGGCCACTGGTTTTCTTGGGGCTCTGGCTGTCTGCCTGGCCCTGGCTCCCACCCAGCAGGTCCGGGGGCATATTGCTGTCAATATTTTTGACAGGTTCATTCCCAGAAAAATCAGGCAGGCGCTGAACCTGGTTTCCCAGATTATTCTGGCCTGTTTTTTTCTTCTTGTCATCTACCGACTGGTCATGCTGGGGTTGACCCTGAAGCTTTTTGGTGAGCTTTCCGAAGGCTTGAGAATTTCTTATTATCCCTTGATCTTTGTTCTGGCTTTTGGTTTCGGGGCCTTGGTGCTGACTCTGGTGGTCCAGATTTTATCCCAAGGCAAGGAAAACTGAGGCCATGAGACCCCAACCCTTGAGCCAGGACAGAATTTCTGCATGAGTCTGACCCTTGTTGGTATTACCGGTATAATAAGCCTTCTGCTGATCATCTTTTTTCTGCGGATACCTGTGGGCTTTGCCATGGCCATGGTTGGCTTTGCCGGCTTTGCCTGGGTGGTCAATCCCCAGGCTGCCATGGGAATGCTGGCTGATGAAGTCTGGGAGGTTTTTTCTTCCTACGGCCTGACAGTCATACCCATGTTTATCCTTATGGGCCAGATCAGCTTTCATGCCGGGGTAAACAAACGGCTGTACAACGCTGCCTATGTCTGGATGGGCAGGGTCCGGGGGGGGATGGCCATGTCAACAATTCTGGCCTGTGCCGGTTTTGCTGCCATCTGCGGTTCCAATACAGCGACTGCGGCAACCATGGGCACCGTAGCCCTGCCGGAAATGAAAAAGTACGGTTACAGTCCGGTCCTCAGCTCTGCCAGCGTGGCTGCCGGAGCTACGCTGGGGGTGCTCATCCCGCCAAGTGTTGTGCTAATCGTCATCGGTCTGCAGACGGGACAGGCCATAGGGGTCCTGTTCTGGGCCGCTTTGCTGCCTGGTTTCTTGCTTTGTCTTTTTTTTCTTGGGTCCATTTACCTGCTCTGTCTCAGGCATCCCGGGGTGGCTCCAGCCGGGACCAGGACCACCCTCAGAGAAAAGGTCCGGGCCCTGAAAGGGGCTGTGGAAATACTTATCCTCTTTGCCCTGATCATGGTGGGAATGATCAAAGGTTTTTTCACCCCGACTCAGGCCGGAGCCATTGGCTCATTTCTGGCCCTGACCATCGGTGTCATAGGCGGAAACCTGGGTTTCAGAAAGATATACCTGGCCCTGACCGATACCCTGCGCATCTCAGCCATGATCATGGCCATCATCCTCGGGGCAGTGATCTTCGGCCGCTTTCTGGCGGTAACCAGGCTGCCCTTTGAACTGGCGACCATTGTTGGCGAACTGGCTGTGCCGTCTTTTGTAATTATCATCCTCATCGGCCTTGTTTATATTCTTGGGGGGGCCATAATGGATGCTCTGGCCCTTTTAATCATCACCATCCCCATTTTCTTTCCCATTGCCCAGTCCATGGGCTACGATCCAGTCTGGTTTGCCGTGTTCATAACCGTGGTCACCACCCTGGGGGCCATAACCCCTCCAGTGGGCATTAATACTTACATAGTGGCTTCAATGGGCCATGGTGCCTCCCTGTCAGGGGTCTTCAGAGGGGTAATGCTGTTTATTCCCTGCTTTTTCCTGCTCCTCTTCCTGCTTATCCTGTTCCCGGGAATCGCGGTCTACCTGCCGGGCCTTTTCTACTGATGTCTGAATATCCTGCTACCCTCAGAGTAATGGTTCCAATGGTTTTGGGGCCTGGGTTCCGGGTTGATTTCTTTTCTTGAGCTTGACTGGAAAAACCTGTATTTCTTATTAATGCATTTCATTTCTTTATAGTTTTAGTTTGTCTCATTTATTTTTGAAGGAGCGGGTTATGTCCAAGCGTGGTGATTCGTATAAAGAAGCCGGAGTGGATATCCGAAAAGCAGATGATTTTATCAGAAGAATCAAGCCGCTGGTGGCCGGAACCCACGTCAAGGGGGTCATGACGGATATCGGCGGGTTCGGCGGTCTTTTTAAGCTGGACACTCAGGACATGAATGAACCGGTTCTGGTGGCATCCACTGATGGAGTGGGCACAAAGCTGAAGCTGGCCTTTGCCTTTGATGTCCACGACACCATTGGCGTGGACCTGGTGGCAATGTCGGTTAACGATGTCCTGGTTCAGGGTGCAAAGCCATTGTTTTTTCTGGACTACTTTGCCACAGGCAAGCTGGACCCGGACAAGGCCGAATCAGTGGTCCGGGGAATTGCCAAGGGGTGCAAGGCAGCCGGATGCGCTCTTCTGGGTGGAGAAACAGCGGAAATGCCGGATTTTTATGCTCCTGGAGAATACGATCTTTCCGGGTTCTGTGTGGGCGTGGTGGATAACAAACAGATGATCGACGGCCGGAGCATCAGGCCTGATGATGTGATCATCGGTCTGGCTTCATCCGGTCTTCATTCCAACGGCTTTTCTCTGGTCAGAAAAATTCTTGATGAGTCAGGCCTGACCGGAAATGACCTGTTCCCAGGAACCAAGAACAGGGTCAGCGAGATCCTGCTGCAACCCACAAAGATCTACGTGGCCGAAGTAATGAGCATAATGCGCGACATCCAGGTCAACGGGATGGTGCATATCACCGGTGGCGGGTTCTACGACAACATCCCCAGGATGATCCAAAAAGGTCTGTCCGCCAGGATCAGTTTCGGATCCTGGGATATTCCGCCAGTCATGAACTGGGTCAGGGAAGGGGCTGGAATCAGCTGGGAGGAGATGCTGCAGATATTTAACTGCGGCATCGGGTATGTAATCATCTGTCCTGATGGCTACCGGGATGATGTCCTGTCCAGGCTAAATGCCATGGACTGCCCGGCCTGGGAGATCGGCAGAGTGGTGGAGTCCAAAAAGGGTATGGAGAATGTGTTTATAGACTTTTAAGCAGTCTTTTTCCTGCCAGCAGGGGTTTTGTCCTCAACTTTCCTTCTGCCTGTGGTTTATAAGCCATGGGGATTTACTGTCCGTCCCCCAGATACGGATTAAAGTATCCAAAACCCACCCAGGGACACTCCTTCCTGATCCTTTTCATGAAATTGCTCAGACCGGCCTGGGGTCCCAGGTCGCTGTCCCCCAGCAGATCAAGGTAGATATCCGGATCAAGATTCAGGTTTCGCATCTGGATGAAGTTCGGTCGAGTATCAGCGATAAAGCTGATCAAACTCTGGATCTGGGTTTCGGTATCACTCACACCGGGATAGTAGAGCAGGTTCAGTGAGACGAACAGGTTCATTTTTTTGGCCTGGACCACGAAATTCCGGACATCCTCAAAATTATATCCCTTGGGCCTGTAGTAGGCATGGTAAAGAGCCGGATCAGCGCTGTTCAGACTGACTCGGACTGAATCCAGTCCTGCTTGGGCCAGATCAGGGACAAATCCGGGCATGGAGCCATTGGTGTTCATGTTTACAGTGGCATGGCTGATGGTGCTTCTCACGCCTGCAACCGCCTGGGATATGAGCCGGGCCTGGGTCAAAGGCTCTCCTTCGCATCCCTGACCAAAGGACAGAATAGGCCTTTTGGCCCTGGCACTGTGCAGAGTCATGACCTGGGCAATTTCCTTGGGACTGGGAGTAAAGGAAATCCTTTGCTGGGTGGACTCAAAGCCTGAGTCAGGCGGCTGCAGAGACAGGCAGCCGATGCATGCGGCATTGCAGGTCCTGGAGGTGGGCAAAGGG
This sequence comes from Desulfonatronovibrio hydrogenovorans DSM 9292, assembly GCF_000686525.1. NCBI lineage: Bacteria > Pseudomonadati > Thermodesulfobacteriota > Desulfovibrionia > Desulfovibrionales > Desulfonatronovibrionaceae > Desulfonatronovibrio > Desulfonatronovibrio hydrogenovorans. Next base: position 178,673 of record NZ_JMKT01000016.1, on the reverse strand, counting down.
GCCTCAAATCTTCCCAGAACCAGGTTCCTGGCTGCTGGACAGCAGGAATGCAGGGCGCATCCGGCCAGATGTTTGATCAGCCGGTTTTCAGGGAATTTTTTGAGCAGTTCCCCGGCCCTGGCAGTGATTTCCCTTTGGGGGATCCCGGTAAATACCTGGCGTTGATCCCGATCGACCAGTCTGGCGGATATCCAGAATCTGTTGTTCATGTACCCCACTGCACCGTAAGCGTACATGGAAAGGACCGGAGCGTCGGGGTCAGACATGAAAGCCGCAGTTCCGGTCAGGGTGTGACCAGGGCTGGCAAATCCGGCCACAGCCAGTTCTTCAACCATTTCGACTTGTCCGGTTTGCGGGTCAAGCCCTAAGGCCCTTCTTCCGGGCAGAAGAAACAGATCGCTTGATTCGGGCAGGGGGATAAGGTCATCCGGCCTTGGCAGTGCAAGCTGCCTGCCCTGGCGGGTGAGCATGAGCAAACCGGGTTCTTCCAGGATCTGCCCGTTCTGGTCAGCGCATACGAGATAAGGGGTTGATCTGTTGCTCATGAAAAATTCAGATCCAGGCACGAAGGCGCGGCCGGGAATGTTGAGATGGTTCAGGAAAATCAGTCATGATGAAAAAAAAGGCGGAGCTCCTGTAAAAGCCCCGCCTTTAAGCAGATTCCCAACATCAAAAGCCGGGATATTAACGTTTGGAGTACTGGAACCTTGCCCTGGCTCCTCTTTGACCGTACTTCTTTCTTTCCTTGACCCGGGCATCTCTGGTCAACAGGCCTGCCTTTTTCAAGGTGGGACGGTAATCAGAGCTTACTTCCAGCAGGGCTCTGCTGATTCCGTGCCGGACCGCCTGGGCCTGGCCGGCCAGACCGCCACCAGTGACATTGACCTTAATGTCAAATTTCCCCTGGACCTTGGTCAGCTTGAGGGGCTGATTAATGATCATCTGCAGGGTAGATCTGGGGAAATAGTCCTGATAGGGACGATCGTTTATGAGTATCTGGCCTGATCCATTGTAAAGTCTGGTTCTGGCTACAGATGTTTTTCTCCTGCCTGTACCGTAGTAAAAATCTTCCTTCATTTTTGTGTTCTCCAAACGGGATTATGATTCCTGATTGACAGGCTGCTGGGCTGTATGGGGATGGTCCGGTCCAGCATAAATTTTCAGTTTTTTGAGGAGCTGACGACCAATCTTGTTTTTGGGAAGCATCCCCCGGACAGAATGTCTGATGACTTCCTCAGGCTTTTTTTCCAGGAGTTTAGCCAGGCTGATTTCCTTGATTCCACCTGGATAACCAGTGTGGCGATGGTACTTCTTCTGCTCAAGCTTGTTGCCTGTAACCCTGATCTTGTCAGCGTTGACTACTATGACAAAGTCGCCCATGTCCATGTGCGGAGCAAACTCAGGCTTGTCCTTGCCCCTGAGTTTGACAGCGATCTCAGTTGCCATTCTGCCCAGGATTTTATCCTTGGCGTCAATAACCTGCCAGTTTTTCTGGGCGTCCTGCGGTTTGGGACTATATGTCTTCATACTAATCTCCTGTCTGAATTGAAAGAAGTGATTATTATTTGGTTTTTTTGGGCCTGTCAACATTAAAAGGACAAAAACAGATTGATTTTTTCGGGTGGAATTGGAACTTGTCTGAACCAGGCTTTTAACATATTCTTTAAGCAAGTATTTGACAGGGTCAGAATAAGAAAGAGGTGTTATGGGTATTCAACTCCCCAGCGTTCGAAAGGGGCTGCTTCAGCTGATTTTTTCCGGATCCTTCATGAAAAGGTGGAATGACAAGCTGCGCCCGGTGGAATTGGCCGAAGTTGACAAGCAGGCCCATAAGATGATTGCTGCTTTTGCCCTGTTTGTCCTTAATTCCAAAGGACTGCACAGAGAGGAGCAGATAAAGCTGGCCGAGGACATCATCCTTGGGGGCATCTTTGACTACCTCTACCGCCTGGTCATTACGGACATCAAACCTCCGGTCTTTTATCAGATCAAGTCAAATCCCGACCACTACCGGCAACTGACCAAATGGGTTCTGGAACAGCTGCAGCCCAGGGTTCAGCCTTTGGGTGGAGAATTCTGGGACAGACTGAGATCCTATCTTGAAAAGCCTGACCATCCGGACCTTGCCGGCAGGATCTTAAGCGGGGCTCATATATTTGCCAGCAGCTGGGAGTTCAGCCTGATCAAAGGGATTAATCCCGGTGATGACGAACTCAAGGAAATTGAAGATAACTTTGCTGCCCTGCTTCAGGAGCATAATGACCTGGAGGGGATGCAGGACCTGATCCAGGGGTCAAATTCCGGACTGGGAGGTTTTCTGAATCTGTGCGGCAGACTCAGATTTCAGAAAAGGTGGTCCCAGACACCGCGAATTCCAGAGACTTCGGTTCTGGGGCATATGTTCATCGTGGCCTGCTTTGCCTACTTTTTCAGCCTTTCAATCCAGGCCTGCCCGCTGAGGAGGCAGAATAATTTTTTTGCCGGCCTGCTCCATGACCTGCCTGAGCTGCTTACCAGGGATATAATTTCTCCGGTCAAACAGTCGGTCCGGCGGATCGGGGATTTGATCAAGGAATATGAAAATCAGGAGCTGGAGCAGAGGGTTTTCACCCTGTTAAGCGATCCAGCCTATAGCGATCTGACCGGACGGCTGCGTTACTATCTGGGTGCAGACGGAACTTCAGAGTTTGATAATACCATTGTTCAAGGCGGCAGGGCGATCCGGGTGAGCTGGGCAGATCTCCAGACCAGATACAACCAGGATTGTTTTGATCCCAAAGACGGATATCTGCTCAAGGTCTGCGACAACCTGGCTGCCTTTATTGAGGCCTATACAGCCACCAGAAACGGGATAACCAACGAGCAGCTGCAGCACGCCCAGTGGAAGATCAGGAATATGTACCAGCACGAATCACTGCTGGAAGGAGTGCATATCGGTGCTCTGCTGGCGGACTTTGACTGATCCGGGATTGAACTTTTTTTGCCTGGTACATAATGGCAGGCGGCCAGGTCCAGGGGTATTCCCTGATGGGTTGAGGCTCAGCAGGGTCTGATCCGGGCCTGGGCTGTCTGATTATTTAAGGGGGTTAAGCCATGTTATATCGCAAAAGGGCCTGGGACATGATGCACAGTGAGTTTGCCGCAGTTGATGAGGAGGCGACCCTGTCCAGGGTGATTCAGGCCTTGGAAGAAGTTCAGGCTGTTTCTGCGGACAATGACTGCGTAATCATCATGTCCAGAGAAGGCAGGTTTGTGGGAATCATTTCCATCTGGGATATCATCAAGGCCATGGGACCGGTATTTCTGAAAAAAGCTGCCAGGGACATGGACCAGGACAGCTATGAAAGGGCTTTTGAACTGGCCTGCAAAATCGGGGGCCAGGCCGGAATAAAAAAAATAATTCAGAAAAATGTTCCAAGGATCAGGCCCAATGACACTCTGGCCAGAATCATGGAAGTCTTTTTGGATTACGCTCAGAAAAGGGCGGTGGTGGAAGAAGGGGGAAAGGTTATGGGTATTGTGACTGCCCGTGATGTATATCAGGAGATCGCCAGGAATGTCTGACCATTAACAAACCTGGCAGATCATTTTTTTACAGCTCGGACCGCCTTAGCGGCCCGGGCTGTTTGGTCAGCAGGCAGTCTTTTTTATTTCAATTCCCAGTACTGGCCAGACTTCATCAATATTTTCCACGGTCTTGATCTTGATGTTTCTTCTCAGCTCAGCCGGTATTTCGTCAAAATCACGTTTGTTGGATCCGGGAATGATCACTGTCTTGATCCCGGCCCCCACTGCGGCCAGAATTTTTTCCTTTATTCCGCCTACCGGAAGGATCCTGCCCCGCAGAGTTATTTCTCCGGTCATGCCTGTATCATTGGCCAGGGGTGTGTCGGATAATGCTGAAACCAGGGCTGAAACCATGGTCACACCGGCAGAGGGACCGTCCTTGGGGGTGGCTCCGGCCGGGACATGGATATGGATGTCACGCCTGTCCAGAAGGTCTTCGTCAAGCCCAAGCTTCAGGGCCCTGCTTCTGGCGTAACTCAGGGCCGCCTGGGCACTTTCCTTCATGACATCGCCCATCTGTCCGGTCAGGATGAGTTTTCCCTTGCCAGGCATCAAGCTTACTTCCACATGCAGAATTTCTCCACCGTATGGTGTCCAGGCCAGTCCCACTGCTACTCCTGGAGGAAGCTCCTTGTCCCGGTCCTCATTCTGATATTTGGGAATCCCCAGCATTTTGGCCAGTCCCTTTTTAGTGATTTTGAAGGGGCCTTTTTTGCCTTCAGCCACTTGTCTGGCTATTTTGCGGCAGACTCCGCCTATTTCCCGTTCCAGGTTTCTGAGACCAGCTTCCCTGGTGTAGTTACGGATGATTTCCCGGATAACGGTTTCCCCCAGCTGGATGTTCTTCCTGGTGAGACCGTTTTCAGCAATCTGCCTGGGCAGCAGATACTTGTCGGCAATCTTGATTTTTTCCTGTTCAGTATAACCAGGGATCCTGATGACCTCCATCCTGTCCAGAAGGGCCGAAGGTATGGTGTCAAGGATGTTGGCTGTACACACAAACATGGCCTTGGACAGGTCATAGGGAACATTGAGGTAGTGATCAGTAAAGGAGTGATTCTGCTCAGGATCAAGGACCTCAAGAAGGGCTGACGACGGGTCACCCCTGAAGTCGCTGCCGACCTTGTCTATTTCATCCAGCATGAAGACCGGGTTTATTGCTCCGGCTTCTTTCATGCCCTGGATGATCCGGCCGGGCATGGATCCGATGTATGTCCTTCGATGCCCTCTTATTTCGGCCTCGTCACGCATTCCCCCCAGAGACATGCGCACGAATTTGCGGTTCAGCGACCTGGCAATGGATTGGCCAAGGGAGGTCTTGCCCACCCCAGGAGGCCCAACAAAGCATAAAATGGGACCCTTCATCTTGGGGTTGAGCTTTCTTACGCTCAGGTATTCCAGGATTCTTTCCTTGACCTTTTCCAGGTCGTAGTGATCCTGGTTGAGGATCTTTTCAGCCTGTTTGATGTCCAGGCGGTCCTTGGTTTTCTTTTTCCAGGGAATGTCCACCAGCCATTCAAGGTAAGTCCTGGCCACGGTTGATTCAGCAGAGTCCGGATGCATATTTTCCAGACGCTGCAGCTGTTTTTCAGCCTCTTTCATGACCTTGGACGGAAGACCGGCTTTTTTCAGGGATTGTCTCAGCTGTTCAAGGTCATCACCGCTTTCAGAGACGTCGCCAAGTTCCTTGCGGATGGCTTTGAGCTGTTCCCTGAGAAAGTATTCACGCTGGGCCTTGTCCATTCCCTCTTTGGCCATGTTCTGGATTTTGGCCTGCATGGAAGCGACTTCGACCTCCTTGATCAGCTGCTCATTGACCATTTTCAGGCGCTGGAGAGGATCTTCACACTCAAGGATTTTCTGAGCTTCAGCCGGTTTCATCCTCAGGTTGGATGCCACCAGGTCGGCAAGCCTTCCCGGATCATCCACAGTATTCAGCACAGCCATTATTTCGGCCGAATCAATGCCCCTCAGCCCCAGGATTTTTTCACTCTGCTCTCTGGCAGCTCTGAGCATGGCTTCGGACTCGGAAGTGGTCTCGGTGAACTCCCTGTCCTTGACCACCTCGACTTCTACAGTGTCCATGGAATCGGTCTGGATGAATTTCTTGATCCTGGCCCGGCTGATGCCCTGGACCAGCACCTTGAGCCGACCGTCAGGCATCTTGAGCATGCGCATGATCAAGGCCACGGTCCCGGTCTGATAGATGTCCTCAGGCCCTGGATTTTCCACCTGTTCATCTTTTTGAGTACAAATCAGAAGGTATCTGTTGTTGTTCAAAGCTGAATCTATGGCCTGGACGCTTTTTTCTCTTCCCACGAACAGGGGAAGGATCATGTAGTTGAATACCACTATATCTCTGACCGGCAACAGGGGAAGAGTGGACGGGATTTCAAGTTCACCCTCCTTGGCCTGCTTTGCGTCCGGATTCAGGTCCGGACCGGTGATTTTCTTTTTTTCCTGGGTTTCAGGTTTTTCATTGTCATTCATTGGATATGGCTCCTGGAGTAGTATTTTAGTCAGTCCGGCAGGTACGTTCAGCATCCTGCCATACATAAACTGCGGGCTTTGAAAGTCTTTCAAAGCCCGCAATATCTTGTCTCAATGGTTAAAGAATCTCAGAAGATTCTAAACCAGGCTCGAGTCTGACCCTTTTAAGGTATTAACTGGTGCAATTTCCGGGCATTTGCCTGGAAGTCCGGCAGTCATTGCAAGTAAGTCTTTATCTCAACTGCTCAGATAAATATTGATACAGCCTGGTTCAGTTTATATTAAGTTTTGTCCAGGGATAGTCAACAACTGCATCAGAATAAAAAAGTTTGATCAGCTGTTCCTTATCAAAAATACCAGTTACCTGATTTCAAAAATGGAATAGGCCTTGTCATAATCCATGGATTCACATTCAATATTCTTTACTTCGCTCATGGAAGATCCCTGGATGAGTCTTTTCTTGAATTCGGCTGTTGCCTCGTCAGCACCCTGGGCCAGTACCTCGACCCTTCCGTCGCTGATATTTCTGACCCAACCCTTGACTCCAAGACTGTCAGCCTGATCCTTGGTCCATGCTCTGAAATAAACACCCTGTACTTTTCCACTGATCACGCATCGCATCGACTTCATAGGCTCCTCCTTTTTGGTGTGCTGCAATACTTACATATATCCTTGTTCCTGAAAACTGAAATATTTTTCACCGGCTATGATGATGTGGTCCAAGACCCTTATACCCATTTCTGAAGACAGATTTTTGATTCTGGAAGTCAGTTCGCGGTCCTGCATCGATGGATCAGGATCACCTCCAGGGTGGTTGTGGACCAGAATCACTCCGCTGGCCCTGAGATCCAGGGCTTTGGTCATGATCTCCCTGGGAAAGACAGGGGCCTGGTCTACGGTTCCGGTACATATCCTTTCAAAACTGATCAGTCTGTTCTTGTTGTCCACAAGGATGGTCCAGAACTCTTCAATATCTTTGAACTGCAGCCTGGACCTGGCCAGGGCCACTACGTTGTCCGGAGAACTCAAAACTGTTTTGGGAATAAGCCCGGCCTGTTGGGTCCTGGTCCAGAATTCCTGCCACAGCTTAAGAAAACTTATAATTCCTTGCCCGATTCCGTCAATGGATTCAAGGTCTTTTGGTTTGGCCGCCAGGATTTCCTTGAAATTTCCATATCGGCTCAGCAGGGTCTTGGCCAGGGGTTTGGTATCCTTCCTGGGCAGGGCATAGCCCAAAACAAGTTCAAGTATTTCATAATCGTGCAGTTGGGAAGGATCGTTGTCAAGCCTTTGCCGGAGCCTTTTTCGGTGTCCGATGTAATGGGGCCTTGTTTTGATCATAAAAGCACCTGTTGCCCTGAAAAAAGCTTGAACAGTTTTGCAGCAAGATTTTCCATGGCCTGATCCGTATCCAGCCTGCCTGATTTCACCCCGGTTTCAGCTTCAAGCACAAGATCCCAGAGCATTGCTATGCGTTTTGGGCCCAGGGATCTGGCCAGGGCGGTCTTTTCTCTTTTAAGGCTTGGATAGAGGTTGACCTTTGGATCCATTCCTGTTGAAAGCAGCCAGAGTATTCTAGCCTCCCTCAAAAGTAGACCCAGAAAAGGAAAAAGCATTCCCTGTCCGGTTTTTTGCTCATGAAATATTTTTTTCCAGACAGGGTTTAAGTTCTGCCCACCCTGCACAGCCTTGAAAAAGGAAAAGATATCAATGTCAAGCTGGGCTGGAACAGCCTGAAGGTGATCCTGGCAGACTGTTTTTTCAGGATATGCCAGAAGGGCCAGTTTTTCCAGTTCCATGTCAATGCCCCGACTGTCCAGGGGCAGGACAGCACTGAGTTCTTCCAGTACTCCTGGAGCGGTTTTAATGCCTAGTTCCTGGCATTTTCTGGAAATGTATCTGGGCACGTTCTGTCTGGAAAGACCTGGAAATTCCCAGATCCATTTCTTTTCCCGGGCAAATTTGAAAAACTTTTGCTTGGACAGGGAGGCTGGAATCTTAGGCTTTTTTTTATCCCAGGGATTCTCAAAGCAGAAGAAAGGCCAGATGCTTGGTTTAAAGCCCTTCAGGCAGCCGGACAATTGGGGCCAGAACCGGTCGGGCAGGGTTTCGCATTTTCTGAGGAGTACCGCCCTGGGCGGACCCATCATGCTGGGAAGGTTCAGAGCCGACCAGAGGGCATCTTCCTGGCCCTGATCATCGGACCAGATGGTTTTCTGGTCCCAATCTGATCCGGTAGCAGCCAGGTGGCGGCTGATCTGCCTTGTTAGAAGATTGCCGTCTGGACAGAAGCAAAAGTAAAAGCCTGGTCTGGACACTGATCTGCCTCCGCGTATCAACCGGATACTTTGATTGGACTGTCAACTGGAATTACGGCTTCAGGCAGGCCAGAAGCTGCCTGAAAAGCGGTTTAGAAGCCGTCACCCAGACGGTCGGCCAGTCTGGTCACAGCCTGTTCTACAGCCTCCTCAGAAGCCCTTCTCTGTTCAGGTCCCATGCTTCCGGGAAGAGAGGTGTCTTCTGCAGCCAAAAAATATGAGCTTCGACCGGTTATGGACCCGGAAGACCAGATGAGTTCGCCATTGGTGGCTGAAAATATCATAGCTTCAAGCACAATGGTCACATTGGCCTTAACTGTCCTGTCCCTTTCCCTGGTAAGGCCGTCAGCAGTTCTGAACTGGCTGATTTCCATTCGGACCAGACCTTGGGCCTGGTCTTCAGGAACCCAGCTTGCATTGCCCCGTCTGGTAAATTCGTCCTGAAAGTATGACCTGAGATAAGGCTCAAGCCAGGCTTCCTGGGTCGGATTCTGAACATGGGTGATGTTCAGCATGCGTTTGCCCTGGGGCATGGAAATGGGAGAGGCTCCAACAAAGGTGTAACCGCAGGAGCAAAGCAGAAGGCAAAAACCCAGAAGAAGAGGGGACAGTGGATTGATTTTCATTGGGGCCTGACAACAATGTTGACCAGTTTCTGGGGAATGACAACTATTTTCGCGACCATCTGGCCCTGGAGGTATTTCTGGATCTTTTCATCATCCAGAGCCAGCTTTTCAAGCTCTTGCCGGGAAATATCCGCTGGTACGCTGAGTTTGGACCTGAGCTTGCCATTGACCTGGATCACCACCAGGACTTGATCCTGGAGAAGGGCTCCTGGATCGTAGTCCGGCCAGGAAGACTGGGAAAGGAAACGGCTGTAGCCGATCCTGCGCCAGAGCTCTTCGCAGATATGGGGGGTTATGGGGGCCAGGATAGTCAGGACGGATGACACGGCCGAAGAAATAATCTTTTTACCGCTGGGTGAATCCAGGAGGTCGTCTTTGCTTTGATAGACTGCATTGACAAGTTCCATTGCTCCGGCAATGGCAGTGTTGAACTGGAACTTTTCCAGCATGTCCCTGGTAACTTTCTGAACTGTCTCATGCTCCTTGGTCCAGAGTTTCTTTTCGTTTTCATCAAGTAAGGAATGGTCCAGGGGAGCACAGGGGCCCACAGGTTCCAGGTGAGGCAAAAGCTCCAGCACCAGCCTCCAGAGTCTGTTGAGAAACCGGTACGAACCTTCGATAGCCGAATCGCTCCACTCCAGGTCCTTTTCGGGTGGCGAGGCAAAAAGACAGAACAGGCGGACCGTGTCCGCGCCATACCTGGAGATCATCTCATCAGGGTCAACCACGTTTCCTTTGGATTTGGACATCTTGGCCCCGTCTTTAAGGACCATTCCCTGGGTCAGCAGGTTGGAGAATGGCTCGTCGATTTTCAGATAGCCAAGGTCCCTCAAGGCTTTAACAAAAAAACGGGAATAAAGGAGATGAAGGATGGCGTGCTCTATACCGCCGATATACTGGTCCACCGGAAGCCAGTAATTCGCGGCTTCTAAAGAAAAAGGTTCTGTCTCGTTTCTTGCATCGGCATATCTGGCAAAATACCAGGAAGATTCGACAAAGGTGTCCATGGTGTCGGTTTCTCGACGGGCCGGGCCAGAGCATTGGGGACAGGAGACATTGATAAAGCTGTCAAGGCCGGGCAGGGGCGATCTTCCGTCTTCGGGCATTTGGGCCTCCTGGGGAAGAATGACCGGCAGGTCCTTTTCCGGGACCGGAACTGGACCGCATTTTTCACAATAAATTACAGGGATGGGCGCCCCCCAGAATCTTTGTCTGGAGATGTTCCAATCCCTTAAGCGGTAGTTAACAGTCTTTTTGCCGAGTCCTTTGGCCTCGAGGTAATCAGCAATGGCTTCTTTGGCCTTTTGGCTGTCCATCCCATTGAATTCACCGGAGTTGACCATGATTCCTGGTTCAACGTAGGCCATTTCCGGTTCAGGAACCGGACCCTGGCCTTCTGGAGGACTTACCACCATTTTGACTGGCAGGTCATATTTCAGGGCGAATTCCATATCTCTCTGGTCATGGGCCGGAACAGCCATTACAGCACCGGTTCCGTATTCCACCAGGACAAAATTGGCTATATAGATGGGCATTTTTTCTTTGGTGACCGGATTCAGGCAGTATTTTCCAGTAAAAACACCCTCTTTTTCCAGGTTCTCAGCTGTCCTTGATATCTGGTCCATCCTGGTTACCCTGTTTATAAAGTCCTGGATCCGGTCCTGATCCGGGCTGTCCCTGATAAGCTCAGGTACTAAGGGATGCTCGGGAGCCAGACTCATGAAAGTGGCTCCAAAAATGGTGTCCTGCCTGGTGGTAAAGACCTTGACACTGCGTTCTGAATCATGGACCCTGAAGTCGATCTCCATGCCAGTGCTTTTGCCGATCCAGTTTTTCTGCATGGCTACGACCCGTTCAGGCCAGCCCTGAGAAAGTTTGTCCAAACATTCCAGCAGCTCTTCTGCATAGCTGGTAATCCGCAGGAACCACTGGGACAGCTCTTTTTTTTCAACAGCTGAGTCGCATCTCCAGCAAACTCCGGCTTCCACCTGCTCATTAGCCAGGACAGTCATGCAGGTGGGGCACCAGTTCACCGGAGCCTTTTTGCGGTAAACCAGGCCCTTTTCCAGGAATTTCAAAAAGAAAAGCTGTTCCCACTTGTAGTATCCAGGATGGCAGGTGGCCAGTTCCCTGGTCCAGTCATAGGAGTAGCCCAGTTTTTTCAGTTCTGAACGCATGTAGGAAATGTTTTCATAAGTCCACTTGGCCGGATGAGATTTGTTTTTGATGGCTGCATTTTCAGCCGGCAACCCGAATGCATCCCAGCCCATGGGGTGAATGACATTGTAACCCTGCATCCGTTTCAGCCTGGCCACCACATCCCCTATGGAGTAGTTGCGGACATGACCCATATGGATCCTTCCCGAGGGATAGGGGAACATTTCCAAAACATAGTATTTTGGCCGGTGGTCGTTGTGGGTGACCAGGAAGCTCTGGTCCTGCTCCCATTTCTGCTGCCATTTGCGTTCAATCTCCAGAGGGCGGTATTTACTGTTCATGAAAAGGTCTCCGTTCCGGGATGCAACTAGTTTTTTCGGGTTCGAATGAGTTTCAGGGGAGATCTGAGTATTGATCGGACAATACCATGCCGGGATGGGTTCTGATCTGCCGTTGGAATGTCTGCAGGTTCAATAGTCAGGTCGTATCTGTTTCGAAAACAGATGGTTGTTTCACTTCTGCCCCATTCCAGAAGGACCTGCCTGATAATAGAGTCATGGCTCTTGGAACTGAAATAAAATATACAGTCATGTCTGAATCTGGGCCAGAAAAGGCGTCCCCATTCCCTGAGGGCTTTGTCCAGGGGCAGATTGAAAAGGGGAATTAACTGGTGTGTGTCCACACACCACGCGAGTTTATTAAGTCCGCTTATAATATGAGCGGTATCTGCCACCCAGCTCTCAATGTCCTTTTCAGGATCTCTGGGAAGGATCAGCTCCCAGATGACCCCTTCTTTGACCGGCCAGGACCTGAGTTCAGGCCTGGTCTGGCCTGTCTCGGGAAAAGGGTCAAAGGACAGCCTGGGGATTTCCAGGGGGCAGGATTTAAAATCCTTTACTAGTCCCAAATTTACCATTTCTTACGTCCTTGGCCACAGCATCCAGGATGCCATTGACAAAGTTCCTGGAATTGTCATCCCCAAAGGCTTTGGCCAGTTCGATAGCTTCGTTTATGGCCACTTTCAAGGGAATGTCCGGACAATAGATCATTTCATAAACCGCCAGGCGCATGATGGTCAGCTCTATCCTGGCTATGCGCTGTATCTTCCAGTTTCTGGAGTAGGAAGCAATGATCCGGTTGAGTTCATCCAGATTATCCCAGACTCCTCTGACCAGGGACCAGGCAAAGGAGCCCTGGGTCTCTTCGTCCTGGGCCGGACTCTCCTTGAACCTGTTGAAGGTGGCTGCCAGTGAGCTTTCCGCTGAAACGAAATTCAGGGCATAAAGGACCTGAAAGGCGTAAGTGCGCTGCTGTCTTCTGGTATTTTCCGCCTTGGGCCTGGTGTTTTTAGTGCCGGTATCTGACACCCTGGTCTTGGCCGAATCAGTCAATTTAATCCACCTGCTCCAGGACGCGAATGGTTTCTAAAAGGGCTGCTGCGGCTTCAACCCCTTTATTCCCGGCTTTGCTCCCGGCCCGTTCTATGGCCTGTTCAAGGGTGTCGGTGGTCAAAAGACCGAATCCGACCGGAATGCCGGTTTCAAGGGATGTCTGGGCAATGCCTTTGGTGGCTTCTGAAGCCACGAAGTCAAAGTGGGGAGTGGCTCCCCTGATGACCGCACCCAGGCAGACAATGCCGTGGTACTGCTTTTTCATGGCCAGTTTCTTGACTATCACTGGAAACTCAAAGGCGCCCGGGATTTTGTACAGGGTCAGATCCTCCTGACTGATTCCATGACGGACCAGATAGTCAACAGCTCCACCAACCAGCTTATCCACGATGAAGTCGTTGAACCTTGAAGCAACCAGGGCGATTTTCAGGCCCTTGGCATCCAGTATTCCTTCGATTGTCTTAATGTGCGGCATGTTTTGCTCCAATATCCCAATTACTGGGTTTTGCTGTTTTCAGCCAGTTTTAGAAGATGGCCCATTTTTTCCTTTTTGGTCAATAGGTAGCACTTGTTTTCTGCACAGGCTTGAACCTCAATGGGGACCCTTTCCACTACCTCCAGATCAAATCCTTCAAGACCGATGATTTTTTTGGGATTGTTGGTCATCAGCCTCATCTTGGTCACTCCCAGGTTGACCAGTATCTGAGCCCCGATTCCATAGTCGCGCAAGTCTGGAGCAAATCCCAGGGCTTCGTTGGCCTCAACCGTGTCCTTGCCCTGATCCTGAAGGGCATAGGCCTTGATTTTATTGGCCAGGCCAATGCCTCTCCCTTCCTGACTCATGTACAGAACAATCCCCTTTCCTTCTTTTTCGACCATCTGCATGGCTGCTTTAAGCTGGTTGCCGCAGTCACAGCGCAGGGATCCAAAAACATCTCCAGTCAGACACTGGCTGTGGACCCGGACCAAAACCGGTTCATCCTTCTGGAGTTCTCCCCGGACCAGGGCAATATGCGTGTGGTTGTCGGTCTGGCTTTCAAAGGCCACGGCCCTGAAGTCTCCATAACAGGTCGGGAGGTTTGACTCTCCCACCCGCTTGACCATGGAGTCGAATCTTGACCTGTAGCGGATGAGGTCTTCAATGGTGCATATTTTCAGGTCATGTTCCCTGGCGAATTCCTTGAGGTCCGGCATTCTGGCCATGTTGCCGTCGTCGCGCATGATTTCGCAGATCACGGCTCCGGGTTTCATGCCAGCCAGTCGGGCCAGGTCCACACTGCCTTCGGTCTGACCGGCCCGGACCAGGACACCGCCTTTTCTGGCCTTCAGGGGAAAGATATGTCCAGGGGTTGATATGTCGTCGGGTCCGGCATCATCCTGGATGGCGGTGAGGATTGTGGTGGCCCGGTCATAGGCTGAAATTCCGGTGGTTACCCCTTTTGATGCTTCTATGGAAACAGTAAAGGCTGTTCCGAACTTGGAAGTGTTTTTGGTGGCCATCATGGGCAGGCCCAGCTTGTCCACCCACTCAGGGGCCAGGGCCAGGCAGATGAGTCCACGACCATACTTGGCCATGAAATTGATGATTTCCGGGGTGATTTTTTCTGCGGCAATGGTCAGGTCACCTTCATTCTCCCGGTCTTCGTCGTCAACCAGGATGACCATTTTTCCCTGCTTGATCTCTTCAATGGCTTCTTCAATGCTGCAAATGGACATTTTCTATCCTCTTGATGGGTTATTGGAATTCGGGTTTATTTCTGGCTAAACTTTTTGGGTGGCCCGGAGAAGACTTTGGCTGGCGGTGATTCAGACTGCTTCAGATTTCAATGTCCCGGACCCAGAAGGTCAACATGCCATCTCCCTAAAATCCATGTTTTCTTAAAAAATCGCTGGTAATGGCGCTTGCCGGTCTGCTGTCTCTGTCCGGGGCAGATCCGGAGTACAACATCTTTTCCACATATTTGCCGATGAGGTCGGTCTCCATGTTGACCAACCTGTCCCTGGACCAGAGGGAAATGATGGTTTCTTCCCTGGTGGCCGGGATTATATTCACCTTGAGAAATCCCGGGCCGCACGTGGTGATGGTCAGGCTTATTCCATCCAGGGTCACTGATCCCTTGTCAACCACCTGTCTGGAATATTCAGCCGGAAAGGCCAGGGTGTAGATGGTTGATTCTCCGGCTTTTTCCACTGCAGTTATTCTGGCCAGACAGTCCACGTGTCCTGAAACCAGGTGTCCACCCAGGCGGTCTCCAAGACTTAATGCCCTTTCCAGATTCACATGATCACCATGACTCAGCATGCCCAGATTGGTTACTGACATGGTCTGGGCTGATGCATAAGCGTAAAACCAGTCAGAGCTGAAATCCTCAACAGTCAGACAGACTCCGTTGACTGCAATACTTTCACCATGAGCCAGGTCAGTAAAATTTTTCCGGGGAGAAATCCGGAATCTGGTTTCCCGGCCTTTTTTCTCCAGTCCGGAAATTACTCCGGTTGTCTGTATGAGTCCTGTGAACATGAGTCAGTGCCTGCTATAAAAATATGTACAGATGGAACAGCAAGGGATTCCCGGATAATCCAGCCAGCCGATGTTCGGTCTCCGGCCGGATAAAGATTAACCGTTCCCAAATCAGGTCATCTTTACAAGATAATTTCCTGGGGTCAATCTTTCATATGAGGGAAAAGTTTGAGCAGAACATCTGTTCCAATGGTCTCAACAGATCCAAGGCGAAATTCCAGGGCTTCATCCATTACCTGAGGGGCTCTGCCCTGAAATACCGGCAGGGCCTGATCATCTCCCAGGATCTTCATGGCAGCAAAATGCCATATTTCGTGGACAAGACCGGCCTGAAGAAGGCTCATTCCTATTCTGCCCCCGCCTTCGCACATGGCGTAGTGAATATTGAACCCGTTTCTAAGAATTTTAAGGCCCTGGCCAAGATCCAGTCCTGATCCGCAGGCATCCAGTCCAGTAACGGTGCATCCCAGATCTTTCAGTTTCCGGGCTGAGACGGATGATGCTGTTTCATGGCCGGTCCAGAAAATTGTCCTGCCTGGTGTTTGTTTGACCAGAAAGAGTCCGCAATCCGGATCAGGCAGTCTGGAGGTGACCACCACGGCCAGGGGCTGGACAGTGGCGTTAAGTCCGCGGCAGGTAAGCTGGGGATTATCCTGGTAAAAGGTGTTTCCCCCGATGATGACTGCTTGCACAACGTTACGCAGCTGATGGACCTTTCTGCGTGAGGCATCACAGGTTACCCACCTGGAGTGATTGAAACGGGTGGCAATCCTTCCGTCAAGGGTGGATGCCATTTTCAGGTACAGATAAGGAAGGGAGGTTGTCTGCCAGATCATGAAATCCGCAATCAGATCGAGGCATGCCTGTTCTTCCACTCCAGCAGTTACCTTGATCCCTTTGGACCTGAGGTGTTCAATTCCCCCTCCGGCAACGGATCTGTTGGGATCCCTGGCACCGACCACAACGTGCTTCAGGCCCGAATCCAGGATGGCCTGGGTACAGGGCGGGGTCTTGCCGTGATGGTTGCAGGGCTCCAGAGTGACGAAAAGGGTGCAGGATGACAGGTCATATCCCTGGGTAAGAGCCATGTTTATGGCTTCGACCTCAGCGTGGTTTCCGCCGTAGACCCGGTGAAAACCCTGGCCGACTATTTCGCTGCCAGCAACAATCACTGCCCCGACACACGGGTTGGGGCGAGTCTTGCCCTTACCCTGGCCAGCCAGGGACACGGCCCTGAGCATCAGATCACTTTGATTCATAAGCCAAGGTCTTGAAGTTCACTCCAGCTTCCTGAAGCATGTCCCGGGCCAGATCGTCAGGATAGCCCTGGGCAAAGATGATGCTCTCAACCTTGCAGTTGATGAGCATCTTGGTGCAGATCAGGCAGGGCTGGGTAGTGCAGTAGACAGTTGATCCGGAAATGCAGATTCCATGCACCGCAGCTTGGATAATGATGTTCTGTTCAGCGTGCAGACCCCTGCAGAGTTCATGGCGCTGGCCGGAAGGAATATTCAGCTGCTCCCTGAGACAGCCTGTTTCCAGACAGTGGCGCAGTCCAGCAGGGGAACCGTTGTATCCAGTGGCCAGGATGCGCTTGTCCTTGACAGCCACTGCCCCGACTTTTCGACGCAGGCAGGTGGATCGTTCAGCCACCATGTGGGTGATGCGCATATAGTATTCATCCCAGGAAAGCCTGTCCTGCTTCAATCAGAAACTCCAGTGTTAAACTTGAAAAGATCTCCTGGCAGCCGGAAGTCTAAAGAGCCAGTCCGGAAATAAAGTCCTAGAGATTGACTGGCAGTATCACCAGGCAAACAAGGGAAACCGGGTGGCGAATTTTTCCACCTCGCTGCTTATCCTGGAAAGACGCTGGTCATTTTCATGGTGTTCAACAGCGTCAATGATCCAGGCCACGATTTTTTCCATGTGTTCCGGCTTCATACCCCTGGTGGTGAGGGCCGGGGTTCCCAGCCTGACTCCGGAAGTAACAAAGGGAGACTTGGTTTCAAAGGGAACCGTATTCTTGTTTACGGTGATTCCGGCTTTATCCAGAGCGATTTCAGCATCTTTGCCGGTAACGTTTTTGCTGGTCAAGTCAATAAGCATCAGGTGGTTGTCAGTTCCTCCGGAAACCAGGTCGAAACCGGCCTGAACCAGCAATTCGGCCATTTTTTTGGCATTCTCAATGACCATTTTCTGGTAGTCGGAAAATTCAGGCTTCAGGGCTTCACCAAAGGCTATGGCCTTGGCTGCAATGACATGCATGAGCGGGCCGCCCTGGATTCCGGGAAAAATCTGGGAATTGAGTGTCTTGCCAAACTCTTCAGAGCTGAGGATCATTCCACCTCTTGGTCCACGCAGGGTCTTGTGGGTAGTGGTGGTGGTAAAATGAGCGTATTCAATGGGTGATGGGTGCAAATCAGCCGCAATAAGACCGGCTATATGGGCCATGTCCACCATGAGCTTGGCTCCCGCCTTGTCTGCGATTTCCCTGAACCTCTGGAAATCAATGGTTCTGGGATAGGCGCTGGCCCCGGCAATTATCATGGCCGGTCTGTGCTCCAGGGCAACGGCTTCCACCTGATCGTAATCTATGAATCCGGTTTCTTTTTCCACACCGTAAAAAACATTTTGGTAGAGCCTGCCTGAGAAGTTTACCGGGCTTCCGTGGGTCAGATGGCCACCGTGGGACAGGTCCATGCCCAGGACAGTATCCCCGGGTTTCAGAGCTCCGAAATAAACGCCCATATTGGCCTGAGAACCTGAGTGAGGCTGAACATTGGCGTACTGGGCCTTGAACAGCTCCCTGGCCCGGTCCCTGGCCAGATCTTCGGCCAGGTCAACGAACTCGCAGCCGCCATAATATCTTTTACCTGGGTAGCCCTCAGCATACTTGTGAGTCAGGACGCTGCCCATGGCCAGGCGCACAGCCGGAGAAGTGAAATTTTCCGATGCAATCAGTTCCAGCTTGGAAAGCTGCCTGGACTCTTCCAGTTGGATGGCCCTGGCCACCTCGGGGTCATAGTTGGTAAGTTCCTGAATGTTCATTCATGCATTCCTTAATTTAGCCTCAAATCAGCTATTCTTCGTATTTTTTAAAAAGGATGGAACCATTGGTCCCGCCGAATCCAAAAGAATTGCACAGGGCGTACCTGATATTTCTGGAAACCGTGCCATGGGCGCAATAGTCCAGGTCACATTCAGGATCCGGGGTGTCCAGATTTATTGTTCCTGGGACTTTTGAATGATAAAGGCTCAATACGCTGAACACTCCCTCGATTCCGCCTGCAGCTCCAAGGGTGTGACCAATCATGGATTTATTGGCGGTCAGCAGGATGTCATAGGCATGTTTGCCAAAGACCTCTTTGACAGCCTTTGTCTCTGAAGCATCGTTGAGCTTGGTTGAAGTTCCATGGGCATTGATATGGTCGACCTGTTCAGGAGATATGCCTGCCTCCCTGATAGCCTGCTTCATGGCCAGGGCCATGCCTTCACCAGACTCGTCAGGTGCTGTCATGTGAAAGGCGTCGGCCGAGGCTCCGAATCCCACAACTTCCGCATAAATAGTTGCCTCCCTTTGCAGGGCGCTGTCCAGGCTTTCCAGGAAGAGAAGTCCGCTCCCTTCGCCTATGACAAATCCGTTGCGGTTAAGATCAAAAGGCCTGCTGGCCTTTTGGGGCTCATGGTTGCTGACGGACAGGGCCTTCATGGCGTTGAATCCGGATACAGCCATGGGAGTGATGGTGGATTCGACACCTCCGCTGATCATGGCCTTAACCCGGCCCAGCTTGATATCGGAATAAGCATATCCAACGCCATGCACCCCGGATGCACAGGCCGAAGTTGTGGCCAGGTTGGGCCCTTTGGCCCCGGTGGTGATGGATATCTGACCAGCGGCCATGTTGGCGATGAGCAAGGGGATGTAAAAGGGAGATATCCGTTTCGGCCCGGATTTGATGAGCTTGGAATGAAACTCTTCAATGGTCTCCAGGCCACCCAGGCCGCAGCCTATGATGGCTCCGCACTGGGTCATGTCCATGTTATCCCTGCTCACTCCAGCGTTTTCCATGAGCATCTTGGCTGAAGCAACTGCAAAGTGACAGAACCTGTCCATACGTTTAGCTTCTTTGGGACTCATGTAGTCGTTGGTGTCAAATTCCTTGACCTGGGCTGCTATTTGGGTGGCATATTCTGAGCAGTCAAACCTGGTCAGCCTGTCTACTCCGCTCACCCCGGACAACAGGGATTGCCAGCTGGAATCAAGATCGTTGCCAATGGGGGTTATGGCGGAAAGTCCGGTAACAACAACTCTGGGCATTTTAGCTCCCGCAGGATTCTTAACGGTTTGGAAATTTGCCGCCCCAGGTCCTTGCGGGCCGGGGGCAATAAACCCTTTAACTCTGGCCTGTGTCCTGATAAAATAAAGACACCTGGAAAACAGCACAAGCGGCTGCTGGCCATAGTGACTGCTCCCGGTTTTTCAAAAACCGAGCATCTAAGCGGCATAAGCCGCTAACGTGTCCAGCCCGACACGCGATTGCAATTCATCCCGGAAATGAGTTGCCGGGAGTTCTTGCGGAAAACCTTTTAAAAAAGCATTCAGAGGCTGTCTGGCAGCCCATGTATACTGGTTCTATTTATTGGCGTTGATATAGTCGATGGCAGCCTGAACAGTCAGGATTTCCTGGGCCTTGTCGTCATCGATCTCAATGTCAAACTCTTCTTCCATGGCCATAATCAGCTCAGTCAAGTCCAGTGAATCAGCTCCCAGGTCTTCCACAAACTTGGACTCGGGTTTGACTTCACCCTCTGAGATGCCAAGCTGTTCTATCACGATCTCTTTAACTTTTTGTTCTACAGACATTTTCTCCTCCGTGTGGTTAATTTTCTAAGTTGTTTAGTAAAAGCCCCTCATGCTAAGGTTTTAAGCTTTAAGATGCAATCATCTGCTGCAGGTAAAGCTTGAAAACAGGCACTAAGGGATCAAAAATCACATATACATTCCGCCATTTATCCCGATGACCTGCCCGGTGATATAGGAAGCCTGGGCAGAAGCCAGAAATGCTACGGTTTCAGCTACATCCTCGGGTGTTCCAAACCGTTTGCCAGGAATCATTTCCAGGTACTTGTCCCGAATTTCCTGGGCCAGGCCTGCAGTCATGTCGGTTTCAATGAATCCCGGGGTAACCGCGTTAACCGTAATATTTCTGGGGGCCAGCTCCAGAGCCGCGGTCTTGGTCAGGCCGATGAGTCCGGCCTTGGCCGCAGTGTAGTTGGCTTGTCCGGGATTGCCAGACTGAGCAGTGACCGAACTGACATTGATTATTCGGCCGGTTTTCTGGCGCATCATGATCTTGGCAGCCTGCTGCAAACAGAAAAAAGAGCCGCTCAGGTTGACCCGGATCACCTCCTCCCATTGTTCAAAGCCCATGCGGACCAGAAGTCCGTCCTTGGTCAGACCGGCATTGTTGACCAGTACATCAAGAAAGACCCGGTCTTTGATCTTTTCTTTGAAAAAGTCAACTATGGCCTGCTGGTTGCCGATGTCCAGGGGATAAGCTGAGGCTTTCCCTCCCTGGTCTTCAATGATTTTGCAGGTCTCCATCGCCGGGTCGGGTTTGCTCACATAGGTGACCATGATTTGATAGCCGGACCTGGCCAGACGAACTGCACAGGCCCGTCCTATTCCCCGGGAACCGCCGGTGACAAGGGCTGTTTTGACTAAGTCAGACATGATATGCTCCGGTTATGAGTCTTGTTGCTGGCTGTTGGCATAACGTATCTCCGGTTATGAAGATTATGAGAATCTGAGGAGGCAGGCCCCCCAGGTGAATCCACCGCCAAAGGCCACCAGGAGTACCGTGTCTCCAGAATTAATAAGTCCTTTTTCCCAGGCTTCAGCCAGGGCAATGGGGGTGGACGCAGCAGAAGTATTTCCGTAATCTTGTACGTTAATGTAA
This sequence comes from Desulfonatronovibrio hydrogenovorans DSM 9292, assembly GCF_000686525.1. Classification (NCBI taxonomy): domain Bacteria; kingdom Pseudomonadati; phylum Thermodesulfobacteriota; class Desulfovibrionia; order Desulfovibrionales; family Desulfonatronovibrionaceae; genus Desulfonatronovibrio; species Desulfonatronovibrio hydrogenovorans. Next base: position 157,643 of record NZ_JMKT01000016.1, on the reverse strand, counting down.
AGTTTATCTTCCTGAATCATCATTTTCTTGGCCAAGGCTTCAATGATCCTGATGTTAGCCTGATGGGGAATGAAAAGATCAATGTCTTCAGGCTGCAGGTTATTTCTTTTCAGTATTTCCAGGCAGACACCCTGCATGGACCGGACTGCATGCTTAAAAACCTCCCTGCCTTCCATCTGCACGAAAAAATCTTCTCCCACCCGATCATTGAGGCGCAGGGGATGGGCTGATCCTCCGGCCTTGACCGTGAGCAGGTTGCTCAGTGAACCGTCAGCCCGGAGAATGACATCCAGAATTTGTCCTGAACGGACATTTGCCGGAAAAGGCATTGCTGAAACTATGCAGGCTCCAGCCCCGTCACCAAAAAGAACTCCGGTGGACCTGTCCATAAGGTTGACCCTTGAAGAGACAACCTCAGAAGCAGTCAAGAGAACTTTGGCCTCAGGGTGCAGGGAGCAAAGTCCTCTGGCCAGTTCCATGCCGTATATGAACCCTGTGCAGGCTGCATTAACATCCATGGCCGGGATACCCTTGATATCCAGTTTTTCCATGAGAACGCAGGCTGCATTGGGAACAAAGGCATCAGGAGTGAAGGTAGCATTTATGATATGAGTCAGGTCGCCTGGGACCAGGCCGGACCTGGCAATTGCCTGGCGGGATGCTGCACTGGCCAGATCTGAACAGGCCTCATCCTCAACGATATGCCTGTTGCTGATTCCGGTTCTTGAAGTAATCCACTCATCGCTGGTGTCCACCAGCTTTTCAAAATCCTTGTTGGTCAGGATTTTGTCAGGCACGTAAAAGCTGAATCCTGCTAAAAAGCTGCTGTTTGTCATCTGTAAAGATCTTTTGTCGAGTCGGTTTTGAAGTAACCAGCCGGGAATAGTGTTCCGGCCTTTGAACAAGTCGTTATATTTGTCAGGTAACAGCGCTTTTGGGAAGGGCTTTTTTGGCAAAAATGCTGATTTCCTTGTTGGCGCCCAGCCCATTGATCAGATTTTCATTGGCTTTATTCCGGACGAACTCACCAGCCATGAGCACTGCATTGGTTATGGCCTTGGAGTTGGATGAGCCGTGGCAGACTATCCCGATTCCATTTAGACCCAGAAGGGGTGCTCCCCCGTATTCGGCATAGTCTATGCGCCTGCCAAATCTTTTCAGAGCCCGGATTCCCAGCAGAAATCCAAGCCTGGCCAGCCAGCTTTTCCTGACTTCTTCTTTGAGGATCTTAGTCAGGGAAACTGCCAGACCCTCCATGAGCTTTAGAGACACATTGCCAACAAAGCCGTCGCAGACAATCACATCTGCCTTGCCCATAAAAAAATCCCGGCCTTCAATATTGCCGACAAAATTCATGGAAGTCATTTTGAACAGCTTGGAGGTTTCCCGGACCAGGCTGTTGCCCTTGCCTTCTTCTTCCCCGATGGTCAACAGCCCAACTTTGGGCCTATCCACATGGAGAACGCTTCTGGAAAAGACCTCGGCCATCAGTCCGAACTGAACCAGGTGGTAGGGCTTGCAGTCAACATTGGCCCCAACATCAATAAGGATTACAGGTCCTTTTTCCGAAGGCAGGATTGAGGCCAGGGCAGGCCTTTCAATGCCTTTGATCCGGCCCAGGGTAAACATGCCGCAGGCCAGGGTGGCTCCGGAGTTGCCGGCGCTGACAACGCCATGGGCCCTTCCTTCCCGGACCAGCCGAAAAGCGGTCTGGATGGAGGAGTTCTTTTTTTTGCGCAGGATGTCGGAAGGTTTTTCCGACATCTCAACCACTTCCGAAGTATGGATTATTTCCAGATCCGAGTCTTTGAATTTTTGGCCCTCAAGGGCCTGGCGGATCTTCTGTTCATCACCGATCAGGGCCAGCCCGAGGTTGTCCTTAATTGCTGCTTTCAAGGCTCCAGGCACAACCACTTCCGGTCCAAAATCGCCGCCCATGGCGTCTACAGCAATGATCGGCTTAGCTGGATGCATCCTGCTGCGGCCTTAAATACTGGCGACCCTTGTAAGTTCCGCAGTCCGGACAGATGCGATGGGGAAGAGCAGCTTCGCCGCATTCGCAATAAATAAAGTTCGGAGTAGGAATGTGATCATGAGATCTGCGCATGCCTTTTTTGGATTTTGAAGTCTTCTTTTTTGGTAGAGCCATTTTTATTCACCTCGTGTTATTTAATTTTCAGACCGCGAAATACTGCCATTCTTGGGTCAGCACCCTGCTTGCTGCAGCGGCATGAGCCGTGTCCGATTATTTCGCCGCATGCAGGACAAAGTCCGGAGCAGTCTTCCTGACAAAGAGGTTTATCCGGAAGGGTCAAAATGAACTGTTCCAAGAGAACCCGTTCAAGGCTGAACATCCACTGCCCGTTGTCAAATTTTATCAGCCCAGGCCCCTCAGGGTCATTCATGGCATCTTCAAATTCTTCAAACAGGTCGAACCGGTGGTCCAGTTCAACCGGTCCGTACTCAAGACACCGGGTGCAGGGCATGGCGATCTGCCCTGTTATGGAGCCCTGGAAATAAACTCCATGTTTCTGAGGAAATACCCCCAGGGTGCCACTCAGCTGGCCAGATGACCGGCATTCAAGCCCTGCTTCTTTCCAGATGGACGTCCAGCCCTGGTCATCTTCAAAATAAAACTCCCGGCCTTGGACCGGGATGTCTGATATGGGCAACCACTTTCCTTGCATATTAAATCCCAGAGAAATTCCCTATCTTGTCCGCCGGGGCAATGTCAAGATTTTTGCTCTTGCCATTTCTTAAATTTAAGGATAAGAGTTCCTTTTTTATTTGGCTAAATCAAAATGCAGGGGCTCTGAAAGGGGCATATGCATATATTGCTGGAGGTAACTGAAATGAGCAAGCAGTGTGATATTTGCGGAAAAAGGCCCCAGGTAGGCAACAATGTCAGCCACGCCAACAATCGCAACAAAAGAAGGTTTCTGCCCAACCTGCAAAAGGTTCGGACCCAGGACAGTCAGGGCAGGGTCACCAGGATTGACGTATGCACCAGGTGCATCAGGTCCGGGGCTGTTGTCAAACCAGTGGTTAATTAACTGCACCGGTTGACCTGTTAAAATGAAAATTCCGTTTCCATGAAAGCGGCTCTTGACAAGAGCCGCTTTTTTTGTGGCCTTTTCCAGGCAAACAGATGGTTCTGTCTTTCCGGGCTACCCTTTTGTTTCTTTTGCTCTGAGACTGCGGTGGATACATCTGGACAATAACCTATAGAATAACAAGGAGCTGGCATGAGCATTCTGAACTGGCTGGGTGATCTTGTCTGGGGCCCTCCCATGTTGATCCTGCTGGTGGGTACGGGATTCTTCCTGACCGTCAGACTCAGGGGACTGCAGTTTTTTAAACTCTGGTATTCCCATAAACTTATCTTTACCAGGGATAAGACAAGTAAAGGAGACATTTCTCATTTTCAGGCCCTGACCACGGCCTTAGCAGCCACCATAGGAACAGGAAATATTGCCGGCGTGGCCACTGCCATTTTTCTGGGCGGTCCAGGAGCGGTTTTCTGGATGTGGATGACCGGACTGGTGGGGATGGCCACCAAGTACTCTGAGGCGATCCTGGCCGTGAAGTACAGGGTTACGGACAAAAAAGGCGAAATGTCAGGCGGTCCCATGTACTATCTGGAGAGGGGCCTTGGCTGGAAGTGGCTGGGGGTCCTCTTTGCCGTTTTTGGAGCTATAGCAGCCTTTGGCATCGGCAATATGGTCCAGTCCAATTCAGTGGCAGCAGCAGTTGAGTCTACATTTTCAGTGTCACCTTTTATCACTGGAGTTGTCCTTGCCTTTTTGACTGCTCTTGTGGTTCTAGGCGGCATAAAAAGTATCGGTCGGGTGACCGCATATCTTGTCCCGTTTATGGCTGCTGTGTACACCGTGGGCGGACTGGTGGTCATCACCTCCAATCTGTCAGCTGTTCCTGAGGCTTTTGGAGCTATTTTCGGTTCTGCTTTTGGCAGCGAGGCGGTAATGGGCGGAGCCGTGGGAGCCGCCATCCGCTTCGGAGTGGCCAGGGGAGTCTTCTCCAATGAGGCTGGTCTTGGAAGTGCTCCCATTGCAGCGGCCGCTGCCAGGACTGACTATCCCGGACGTCAGGCTCTGGTAAGCATGACCCAGACCTTTATTGACACCATTATAGTCTGTACCATTACGGCCCTGGCCATCCTGACCAGCGGAGTGCTGACCACAGGCCTGACCGGAGCAGCCTTGACCACTGCAGCCTTTAATGCCGGTCTGCCTGGGCATGGAGGGTTTATCGTGGCTGTCGGGATCATGCTTTTTGCCTATTCAACCATCCTTGGCTGGTGTTATTACGGCGAGAAATGTCTTGAGTACCTTATTTCTGTAAAAGCTGTTATATATTACAGGTATCTTTTTGTCTTTTTCGTGTTTGTCGGTGCAGTGGCACAACTTGACTTTGTCTGGACATTTTCAGATGTCATGAACGGCCTGATGGCTGTGCCTAACCTGGTCGGGCTTTTGGCCCTGAGCGGAGTTGTGGTGGCCGAGACCAAAAGGTTTCTGGACAATACCAGGCATGAACGCTGATGGCTTGGCTTAAGCCCTGACCAGGCAGAATTTCTGCATCAGGACCCTGGGAGGCAGTCCGGCTTTCCAGGGTCCTTTGTTTTGAGGTTGCTCCCTGGATGAAATGAGACTATCCTGGAATCGGACAAGTTTTGCTGATGGTCTGTCCTGATGGTCTGTCCTGATGGAGGTTAATTTTTAATGCAGAGTAGAATCGCATCGATACTGGGGCTGAAGTATCAGCCTGTGGTCCTGTTATGGTCGGATGACAAACCAGAGCAGGCTGTTGAATTTAAACCTGGTCGCTGGGGGTGCGTCATGTTTTCCTTTGCCGCGGCAGCCAAGGGCCGGCAAGCTGTTTTTGCCAGGGAAACTTATGGTTGCTGGGGAGGAGGAGTTGGCCTTGGCTTTGGGAATAGATATCTAGATTTTCCAGGTGGTGAAGAATGTTTTCACTATTTTTTGTCCTGCGGCAATAAGCATTTTGAACCAGGCAAAAGTGTGGCTGAACACCTGAAAGGACCAGGCATGGAAGAGTTTTGTGATGATTTTTTAGAGGGTGAGCGTTACCTCAAAGGGCCTGAAGAGGTTAGGGCCTTTGTGAAAAACCTGCCCATTGTGGATATTCCTGCCAGTTACGTGGTTTTAAAGCCTTTGGCCCTGGTAAAAGAAGATGAAGTTCCCAAAACCATAACTTTTCTGGTCAATCCGGATCAGCTTTCAGCCCTGGTGGTCCTGGCCAGCTACGGCCGCAGGACATGTGACAATGTAACCATGCCTTTTGCAGCTGGATGCCAGACCATTGGCATCCTTTCCTATGCTGAGGGCAAAAGGGATGAACCCCGGGCTGTGGTCGGGCTGACGGATATTTCAGCCAGGAAGAATGTCCGAAAACTTCTGGACCATGATCTGCTTTCTTTTTCCATGCCTTTAAACCTGTTTGAGGAAATGGAAAATAATGTGGATGAGAGCTTTTTGTTCAGAACTACCTGGAAGTCCATGGTGGGTTGAGTTTGAGACAGCCGATATTTTCAATTGTCATTCCCAGCCGGGGAACAAGACCTAAGTCTCTTAAACTTGCCATTAAGAGTGTCCTGGGGGCTGTGGAGGCCTGTTCCGACATGATGAGCCAGGATGTCGAGCTTCTGGTCGGATTCGACGGCATAACCGGGGACAGGGTCGTTGCTCTGGAAAATGTATTTTATTTTGACCTGCCTGCAGACAAGAACTGGGGCAATGCTCCCAGAAACATTCTTTTAAAAAGGGCCAGAGGGGAGAAGGTAGTTTTCCTGGACGACGACAACGCCCTGGTTTCTTCAGCCTTTGATACTTACTGCAAATTTTTCGATTTTGAGATGCTCATTGCCCGGATCGACGTTAGCCAGGCTTTTGAGTGCAGTTATCTTCCCCAGGACCAGCCTGGAAAATCCCTGGTGCGCCAGGGAAATATTGATCCCCTGTGTCTTTGCCTGTCCAGGGAGCTGGTGGTGGTCCGCTGCGGTGGATGGACCAGCAAGGGAGGCTATGAGGCCGATTACCTGAACATGCTTCAATATTACAGGCGGGCCAGGACAATTAAGGTTGTCCAGGATGTGGTGGGTATTTACGACGCAGGGCAGGGTTTGGATGAACATGGGCTGAATTTCAGGCAGGAAAAGCTGCTCAAAGCTGGAATAAAATCCAGGCCCATATAGCTGGAAAGTTATCCTGTTCCGTACCTTTCAATATACTGAACAGCCAGTTCAGGCATTCCCTGATTTTTCAGAAAGTCGACAATGTTCATCAATGCCTGCTGATCCCAGACAATGAAGGTTTCCTGCATGGGATAGGCAAAGGTATCCAGGGCACTGAGGCTTTGCAGTCCGGCACTGGTGATGATCAATTCGATGCCTGGTGCAATATCATCCTGATGGATGCCTGACCCGGTACTGATACAGGCCTGAAGCACAGGCATGGGAATCATGGAGCAGGGGGATGCAAGGCCGTCGTTTAAAGATGCGTTGCCAATGCCAAGGGTGAGCAGAATACTGGCCAGGGCCTTGGCAATAATGGGGGGATTTCCGCCAGGCAGAATCTCGCCAATAAGGGGCCTGATCAGGTTGATGTCGCTGGTGGCCTTGACCATGCCGGTGTTGTCATTCCATTGAAAATGGTTGCTCAGCCATTTTATCCAGCCTTGAGGCATACTCCAGCCAGGTTTTAAAAGGACACCCATGTTCCCCCTGGCCCTTTCCAAAGCTCTGCTGAAACCAAGCAGTTCTCCATCTCCAGCCAGAACCGGAAATCCGGTCCGGGGCCAGGGGTAGTCAATCCTGGACCCTCCCACCGGCAGGACTTCCATGGGGAATTTTAATGACTCTCTGGACAACTGATCAAAGGATGCTTCAAGGATCTGCAGGTCAACGTCATCCTCTATGAACAGGAAAATCGAGAACCTGCCCAGTTGCGTTTTGGACCGGTTTTTATGCATCAGCCGGTCCACGATGGCTTGTCCGGCCCTTTGCGCGCTCTGTCCATCCCGGCCAAAATCCAACTCTTCAATATACTTGGTTCTTAAACTGCTCAGGGCATCAGGGGCTGCCAGGGCTTTTTCAACTTGGGCTTGGAGCTGGGAAAATGTTTCAGCCTCCTGGACCGCATCCCTGACCCTGTACTCGATATTGTTTGCGTTGAAGCCTGGAAAATCCGTTATCTTCGGGTTTTTGAAAAGCACCACTGGTTTGTCCAGAAGCATGAATTCCACGAAGATGGAAGAGACATCGCTGATCATAACATCAGCGGCGTGCATCATGGGGGCATAATCTCCTTCGGTCAGATAAACGATGTTTTGATTTTTCCGGGCCAGTTCCTGATACATCCTTTTCCAGTGGTCGGCAGTTGCCTGATGCAGCTTGATCAGGACCGTATTCTCCTGGCCAGCTAAGTGGGCTAGCTGGTCCTGAATGACCGGGATGGCTGAAAGTTCTTCATTAAAAGTAGGAGCAAAGAGGATGATATTGTTTTCCGGGTCAATCCCCATGTCTTGGCGGAATTTTCCTGAATCCATTCTTTTGGACCCAAAGAAAAGGTCTGATTTGATAAAGCCGGTCACCTCGATGGGAACAAATACATTTTGTTCCAGTCTTCTTTTGTGCCAGGGGCCGGGCACGCAGACAAGTTCGGAGAGGTTTTCCCTTCTGGTGACTGAAGTCCGGCAATAGTAGTGGCCTTTGCAGATGAGGCCGTGCCCAAGATTGACCACCCTTGGAATGTGAGGGATGCGAAAATGACAGACATCAGCCACAACAGCCAGTTTTGAAGTAATGGAAGCTGAATCCTCAAAGTACATGGTCTTTCTTTGGATGCGGGCTGTTTCAGCTTCACTCAAGCCGCATCCAGGCAGATCAGAAGTAGACGGAGTCAGGGGTGGAGCAGAAAAGCCCAGCCTTAAATCGGGATAGGCAGTCTTCAGATAATCGTGGACTGGTTCCAGGAAAGGAAGATGCAGGCCTCTTTCTGCATAAAAAAGGATATCCAGCTCAGGAAAAGGGTTATTGTTCATAATTCTTGCTGAAATTTTTCATGGTTTGAACGGCTGAAGACAAATGGCCGTTTTTTTCTGGATCGCAGAAAGTTTGAGATACCGGGGGGCAGAAGGGGCGCTTTTGATCAGTTCAGCAAGGCATTTTTCAGCCAGGTCAAACTGGCCAAGGGTAAGATAAAGATCAGCCAGTTCCTCCACGGTTTCATAGTTTCTGGGGTCATAGGGATTGAATTTTAGAGCCGTAATATAGAGGGCAGCAGCCCTGCCCGGATTTGGACCGTTCTTCAGGTTTCTGGCCCTGTCCAGAAACGGATTGGGGTTCTGATCATGCATGACAAAGGAAGCGGTTCCTTGAGGAGAGGTGATCTGCTCGCTTCTGATAAGATCCTGTTGATAATAAAGGTTTTCGTCGGCTGTAATCTGGCCGGCCCAAAGTTTTCCCAAAAGTTTTTCATTATGTCCGGCAAAGTCAAACCGGCCCTGGGTCCTGCTTTCATGGTGATAGACAACTGAGTCAGGACAATAACAGCAGGTATAGCCCATCCTGTTGATCTTCAAACACAGATCCACATCTTCAAATCCGTTTATGAATCGTTCGTCAAACCCACCAACTCTGAAAAAGCTCTCCTGCTTAACCAGCATGCAGGCCGCACTGAGGGCCTGGAAGGACCTGGTCTTGTTCACAGCTGGATGATCTTTGTGAAAACCGTTATAAATATGCCAGACAGTTTTTTCATCTGTAAACACAACTCCGGCATGCTGAACAGTGTCATCGGGATACAGGAGCTTGGACCCTGCAACAGCTCTTAAGTGGTCCTGGTCAATGCAGGTGATAAGGGCATCAAGCCATCCTTGAGTAACCTCGGTGTCATTGTTTAAAAAGACCAGATAGTCGGCTTCTGCCTCCCGGGCTCCCTGATTGCAGGCTTTGGCAAAACCATTATTTTTCTGGTTGAAGACAGCAGTGATCAGTTTTCTGCCGGCCAGATCCTCTAAATACTTTCTTGTTCCGTCTGTGGAGCCGTTGTCCACAACAATTATTTCATAGGGGTGGCTGGAGCCGTGTTTCAGAATGCTTTGCAGACAGTTGCGGGTTAAATCAATATTGTTGAAGACTGGAATGACTATTCCAGCCAGAGGTTTTTCTCTTTTACGGGACAAGGTTTTGTTTTCGCTGCCAGGACAAGGATAAGCCAGAACATCAAGACATCTTAAACTCTTTTTCTGTTTTTTGCGGATATCCTCTTCCAGCCTTTCAAACATCCGTTGACAGGACTGATGGTCCCTGGCGTCCTTTAATAATTGTCCTGCCCCATTTTTCCTGAACATCAGGCATGAAGGGTCGATTTTAGTACTCTGGAGACTGGAGCCAATCAAAAATCTATTGAAATAAAAAGCCAGCTCATCCAGTGGTCGATCTCTGTAGGCAGAGAAAAACTTATCAACCACAGCCTGATATCCGCTATCCTGGGTCATGGCCTGAACTGTTTCAGCATCCTTGTTCAGCCTGAGGTGGCAATACAGATACTTGAGCCAGCCTGGCTGCAAGATGGAAGTGCTTTTTATTATGGATATGTAAGCATGACTTGCCCTTTGAAGGGCTTTTTTTATTGAGCTGGAATCCGGGTACGGACATTCCACCCAATGGTCTGCCAGTCTGGATAGGGGGCTGTTGTCCGGTCTGGGCCCAACCATGATCACTTCCCTGATAAAACCCTGGGTAGACCAGGCCATTCTTTCCCAGAAGCTGATCAGTTCTTGCTGGTCAGGCATGTTTTCCCACAGGACCAGGATGGAAAATTTTTCCGGGAAATCAGTCTCAAGGCTGCTGAGGATGGCCCGGGCGGTTCTTTGGACTGCCAGACCGTCCCGGCCAAAGCAGAGGGCCCGGGCGTATTTTTGCCTTAACCCGGACAGCCTTTCTGGTTGATCAGACTCCCTTTTCACGGCTGACTCCAGTTCCTTGTAATTCTTGACCACCACACAGGCTTCCCTGGCCCTGTATTCAATGTCCTGGGGATCAAAATGAGTGAATTTTGATTTTGCCGGGTTGTCCACCAGGATGATGGGCCGGTCCAGAAGCATGAATTCAACAAAGGCTGATGAGACATCGCTGATTAGAATGTCTGCGGCCTGGAGACAAGGCGACAGGTCGTGGTCTTCAATAAAGGTGCAGTTGGGTTTTTGGGCTGCCTCAAATCTGTAGAATTGGGACCAGTTCTGGTCTGTCATGCCGTGCAGCTTGATAACCAGATGACTTTCAGGGTCAGGAAGATTCAGTATCTGCTCCTGGAGGACCGGGATTGCCGAGAGCTCGGGGTTGTAGGTAGGAGCAAAGAGAATGACTGTTTTGTCTGGATCTATGGAATGTTTTTGCAGAAATGTTTTTCGGTCTGCTGCCTGAGGACCGAAGAGTTTGTCGGATTTTATGAACCCGGTGACTTCTACAGGGACGAACACATTTTTGAGCAGAGACTGTTTGTGAAGCTCTCCCGGGACACAGACCAGGTCGGCCAGATTTTCGCGCCTGATGATGGGCCTTGAGGTGTAAAAACACCCCTTGCTGATCATACCGTGGCCAACATTTATGATCTGTCCGCAGTTATTGAGATAAGTTGCCGCATTGATGTCGGCTATCACAACTGCGCTGGGGGCGTGGTCTTCAGGCTTGGAAACAAATTTTGACTTTCCAGCCAGTCGGGCCATGGTTTCTGGATCAAGACCGCAACCAGGTTTCTCTCTGGTGGATGGCCGGTATAGAGGGGCGCAGAAGGCAACATCGATTTCCGGATGATGGGCCTGGAAGTAGTCATGCAAAGGTTCCAGAAAAGGAAGGTGCAGATTTCTCTCAACAAAAAAAAGGATTCGGATCTGACCCATGTTCACCCGGCTGAAGACTTTGAAAGTTTTCTTTGCAGATTTTTGGCCTCAATAAGTTCAATTGGCAGTCCATTCTGCGGGTTCTCTGGCTTTATGGACATTAATTTTGCCGGGGAAGGACTGCTGATGGCAAACATGTCCTTGGCCTGAATCAGGTCTTCTTCAAAATCAACTTCTATGCACCGGTATCTTGAAATATCCAGGGCCTTGAATTTCACTCCCTTGCTTATGGCCAGCTCCATACCCTTTTCAAAATAATCTTCATCATGACAGTCTTTTAAAGCCTGGATAAATGTCTTTATGTCATTTTTTTGAATTTTGTTCACTCCTACTGCTTCACCCAGAGGCCTTTCAACTTCTTTGGATATGCTGGCGATAAAGCCCAAGTCATCCTCAGTGTATTTGACCTCCTCTGCCCCGCATTTTTTGCGGTCCACGGCTGTGGTGTTGAAAGGGTGATCCAGGACGTCTCTGATCAGCTGGGAATCAAAGACCACGTCACCATTCACCCAGAGTACGTCATCATCAACATTTTCCAGGGCGCACAACAGACTCTTGGATGTATTGGTGATGTAGTAGAAGGGGTTGTACTTATAAAGGGCCTCGGGATACTGTTCCATGATCAGGGTCTTTTTAAAGCCGACCACCACGATGACCTGGTTTACTCCTGATTCATTAAGTATCCTGATCTGCCTGCCCAGAATGGGTTCCCCGCCCGGCATCTGGGTCAGGCACTTGGGAAAGGGTCTGCCCAGGCGGCTGCCTACTCCAGCGGCAAGAATTACTGCTTTCATTTTGTTATCCTCATATTACATTTCAATTTTTTTCTGCTGTCTGCCCGCAGGGATTAATTCATGGGTCTGGCTTATTGATCAGTCAGTTAGGAGTAAAAAGGCACATATACTGCCCGACCCTGGTGTTGCCGATTTCTTCCAGGGTCCACCCTGAAAGATTGGCAGTTTCTGCCAGCCAGACAGTATTGAAATACATCTTGCGGACATCTCCCCTGTAAATCTGAACTGAATTGTCTTTGAAAATGGTCGCGAAAAACCTGCCGGATGGGCTGATCACCCTGCGCAACTGAGTCAGGCAGTCCCAGATAGCATCAGGGTACACATGGGTAAAAACCGATTTGGCAAAAGCAAAGTCAAATGTCTTGTCAGGGAAGATACTGGAAAAACGAAATCGGTCATCAACGCAAAAGCTCGGTCGCCTGGAGGACATTTCTGGAGAAGCAGCCACCCTTTCTTGAGAAAAAGAGATTAAGGCCTCGGACACATCCATGCCGTGAAAATTGCCGGCTTCAAGATAGGTGATAATGTCTCTGGTTCCTCGCAGGGAGCCTGTTCCAATATCGAGGAAAATTTCCCCGGATTTCAGTCCGCATTCATCCACCAGAAAAGTATACTGCTTGTGGTGCATATCAGGCCCGCCACCAGTGGCTTCATCCGGCTCCAGCCTCTGGGCAAGATGATTCCAGTAATTTTTGTACGTTCCCATGTCGGGATTGGCGGTTCTGATTCGGACATTTCTTTCAAGGGCCTCTGCCAACTCAGTATTTCCCTCACTGCGCAGCTCCTCAATCAACTGGAAAGTCTTTTTGCGGATCAGGCTGGTTGCCGGATTTTCAGCAACAGCTTCCATTATCAGTTCAAGCAAGGTTTCAAGCTTCATTGAGGGCTCCTTTCATGGGTGAGGAGGGTAGTACCTTTAACCCGTTATATGGATAGAAGATCAGTAAGTTGACACTTATCTGTTTTGCACTGGTTATTTATTCCTGATGTTTATTTAGTAATGACAGCTGGTTATAATTATATGAGTGCGGATGATCTTGATCATAAGCACTGGCATAAAGCTTTCATCATAATACTTAGCAAGGTATGGACCAAAATTAAGATCAGATTTTGGCAGGGAGAAAAGGAGACTGAATAAAACAGGAAATGATGAAGTCAGTTGGATGGCCTCTGTCCACAAACTCTGGCACTCTATTATGACAGAAGGAGGTCAGTAGTCTGTATACTGGCCGGCCAGGTTTTCAAGTCTTGCTCTGCTGCCAGGTCCGATCCTGCGGCGCAGGTAGCTGCCAGCCAGGATAAAGGCCTGGTCCAGAAAGCCCTCTACGGTCCTGGCAGTGCTGTGGTATTCATGTTTGATAGCCACCTGCTGATCCACCACAACATTCCAGCCCAGGGCATCAGCCTGCAGGGAAAAGTAGTTGTCCACTCCATAACCAATGGGATTTTCATCAATTCCCAGGTTCTGCAGGGAGAACCAGCATTCAAGATTGATCAGGGGAGCAATGCCGTCGATGTAGCAGACTTTTCTGAACTGGTGTTTTCTGTTCTGAACCATCTGGGGGTGGTAGGGGTTGCTCAGGACTGAAGGAGAGTAAATTCCAACTTTCCCCAACTGTTTTTCAATCCAGGCCATTCTTTTGACGGCCCGGACAATAATGGGAGGAGTTACATCAAACAGGATATCGTTATTTAAAAACCAGAGATGGGTATACCCAAGGGATGAGATTTGCCTGGCTGTCCACTCCAGGGCTCCTGCCCAGAAAAGGTTTTGGGGCAGCCTGATCCAGGCCTGGGAATATTTTTCCGGAGCATTGTTGTCCAGGACCAGGATGTGGTCTTCAAGCCCAGGGTCAGACAGCAAAAGCTGGTCATGAACTCTCCTGGTCAGGCCAGGATCTCCGTAATGCAGAATGATTACGGCCGTCTTCAAGGTTTCTGACATAACTGAAATTGATTATCCCCAGTATACTTTTTCTGGGATACTGTTCAATGCCTTGTCCACCACCTCCATGCCCTGGACCACGGAGTGATCCATGTTGCCTACTTCATACTTCCAGGCCCCGAACCGGCCGCGGGAATAGATTTCCTTGCCTTCCATCCAGGGTTGAATGATACCCAGGGCTTTGTCTCGTTCCAGGGTCGGAACAGGGTAACTGTAATCAATGTCAATGGTGTAAACAGTCTTGATCAGATTTCGGTCCTCTGCATTGATCAAACCGGTGTTGATAAACCCCTGTATGGTCTGTTCGACTGCTGCTTCCTTGTCCACAGAATGATCATGAGGATAGGATATTTCAGCCATGAGAGAAAAGTTGCGGTTTATGTCTGGAACATTGTTGTGAGAATAATTGGAAAAATGGGTTACCCGGTAACAGGGAGTTTTGTTTTCCGGAAAGTACATCCAGCACTTTGTTGCAGGATCACTGCGTTCAAAGCCCACTCCCACGACCAGGCCTTTATTGGCTACAAGCAGACTTGCGGCCTGGGCAACCTTTTCCGGCCGGTTTCTGATTTTCGATACCAGGACATCTAAAGGCATGGTTGATATCAGCCGGTCATACTCCATGACCCTGCCCTCAGACAGCCCGAGCATCCTTTTTTCAGCGTCAATCCATTCAATGGACAGTCCATAGTCTATATGGTCATTGAAGCTTTTGGCAATGTTGCGAAAGATTTCCCCGGTCCCGCCCTTAAGGGGAAAAATGAATTTATTGTTGGGTCCCCAGCTGACATCGTCTTTTCCCAGAACTACGTTTTCAAGGACGCGCCTGAAGTCAACCACAGAAACCCTTTCAGCTATCCAATCTTTGGACATTTTTTCCAGGGGAGTGGCCCAGACCTTTTTGTTATAGGGGGACATGAAGTATTCTGCCACGCCAGGACCGAATACAGACAGTATCCAGTCCTTAAAGTTTTCCGGATTTCCTGAGTTATTCTGACTGGCTTCATACAGCCCCGTCAGACATTCATACAGGGCCTGTCTGGGCAGGTGGCGGATGTTGTTCTGGAATGGATAGGGAATCCAGCGGTCCAGGATGCGGATCCAGCTCTCCCTCAGATGTTCGAGGTAGTCGCTGCCCAGGGCCTGCTCCACAAATCTGTCAAAGCGTTTGTAGTGAGAAAAGATGACGTGTCCGCCTACATCCCAGGTATACCCCTGATTATCTACAAAACTTGAGGCCAGTCCTCCGGCGTAAGCATTTTTTTCTATGATTCGCCAGTTTTTGTAACCAAGTTCCTTAAGCCTATGTCCTGCTCCAAGCCCGGTAGGCCCAGCCCCGATTATCAGGATGTTTTTATCCATTCCCAGCCTCTGATTTGTTTTGATGGTTTTCATACTGAAGGAGGTCTTCGTCTACCAAGGCAGCGATTTCCTTTTCAGAAAACAAAGGTTCCATTTTCAGCCGATTGGCCTCTCTGCTGATAAGTGAAGCCTTGGACTGATTCATGCCGGTCTTAAGTTTGTGAATAACTTCAATGAATCCATTATAAATTGCCTGATATCCATACAGACGCATCCGGATCTGATGCTCTACCTCGTCGAACTGAGTTGGTGAGAAGCGAAGATCATAGTCGCCGACCACATCGAAAATCTCTTTCCGGTACATGTGTGCGCAACCCATGACATAATGACGAGGTGCAATGTAGTCGTGCTGGCCCTGGTCAGGTTCAAAGGAGTGGGCGTTTATGCTGTGGACCCATTCCTTTTTGGCTGTGATTATCCCTCCTGTATGCTGGATGGTTTTGGGAGATCCCGGAAACAGGATCTTAGCTCCCACAACTCCAGCCTCTGGATGCTCTTCAAATGTCTTGAGCATTTTTTTGATCCAATCAGGGGGCAGGGCAATGTCATCGTCCAGGTAGGCCACAAAATCAGCATACTGGTTTTCCGGATCATGGATAAGCCAGTTGCGGGCGGCTGGCGCACCAATATTGACCGGCAGGTTGATGATCTTTAGTTCCGGAAACATTGTTTTGGACAGAGAATAGAGCAGGGCCTCGGTCCTGTCAGCACTTCCGTTGTTTAGAATGAAAACTTTGTAGTTCCTGTAGTCTGTTGCCTTGAGACTATGCAGGGTTTCATGGAGCAAATGCATTTTGTTGAAGGTGTAAATGAATACATGCACCCTGGGCCTGCTTATGGGCTTATATATTGTGCGGAGAACCTTGGGATTTTTTCTAAACAACATCAAACATCACCTCCGGGACTTCGTTTAGTAGTCCGGTTTTGCGCATTTCCTGGATTCTGGACCGTATAAACTCGCGATCCTGTTTTTCGGTTTCAGCTTTGAGCCTGAGCATGTCTTCTGTAGGATGCTTCATGGCCAGCTTGTAGTCATTGCCCATGACATTGCCCAGGGCAGGGCGGCTCATGAATGCCTCCTTGCCGGCCTTCTGGCAGTGGACCACCTCAATGTGGCCGTTATAGACTATTTCATGGCCTTTGAGACAGGTCATGAAGTCATGGTCAATGTCGTCAACCTGTGAAGGAGAAAACCTTATATCAAACTCTCCCACTTCTTTAGCTGTTTGGGTGCGCAGCAGATGGCAACATCCCATGACTGACAGGCATTTGCGAGTCAGGTCAAATTGTCCCAGGTCCGGTTGATCCGGATGTTTTGAGGTCAGAATGATTTTGCTTTCTTCAACTACGTCCAGGAACCTGTAAATATATTGAATTGTTTTGGGGTGACCCTCATTGATGACTTTAGTCCCGGCGATGGCAGCCTTGGGAAAATGGTTCAGAGTACCGATCAGTTTTTTCAGCCAGTCACTGGGCAAAAGGACATCATCGTCAAGAAAAGCGATAAAGTCTGTATCTTCGTTTTCTGGCTGGGACATGAGCCAGTTGCGGGCGGCTGGAGCTCCGATATTGACCGGCAGGGTAATGATCCTGACTTGGTTGTTTGGAAAAAGCTTGGGGATATTTTCAAGCATTTCCTTGGTGCCGTCGGTGCAGTTGTTGTCAAGGATCAGGATCCGGGCGCTGCCTATGTCTGTTTGAGCCAGGCTTTCCAGGGTCTTTTGCAGGGCATCACGTTTGTTATATGAATAGATGAGGATATTGACCCTGGTGCTGCCCAGATCGTGGGCTTTTATTTTGTTATTTTCAGCTAGAAGATCATATAGTTTTAAATAAAGCGGAATCTGGAGCGGATCAAGAATAAGGGCTTTTCTCCACATTTCCATGGCTTCTGACTTGTTGCCCATATGAAGGAGACACTCACCAAGGTAGATAAATCTTAACGGTGAAAAGGTTTCCTGAGGCAGTTTTATCAGGCAGTCAGCAGCTTGATCGTGTTGACCTTCCATCATGAGAAGTGAGGCAAGTTTTTTCACTACATGGGCATGGACTGGCCTGCATTTTTTGTACAGGTCGGTGCAGGCCTGCAGAAGCTGCAGTGCATCTGCTGTTTTTCCTAGGTCAATATAAGCATCAGCCAGACTGAATAATATTTCCAGGTTGGAAATGCGACTGTCCTGCTGAAGGTATTTATTTGCCTTGTCAATGTTGCCTTTTTTTAGATAATTTATACCAATCTTGAGTCTGCTGTTTTCAGCTGATGTATGCTTAACATAAGCTAAAGACTCTCTTAGTTCAGGCAAGCCCCTTTTGTGCCCGGACATTTTCTTAAGATGCAATAGGCTTTCCATCACTTTATTGTCATAAGGTTTTTGGTCGTGGGCCTTTTCCAGGCAATATGTCCCCATTAAAACCGGGTCTATTCCTTGCTCAGGTCTGTAATCCTTTAGCAGCATTTCAGCCTGAATCAGATTGAATGGAAAAAGAATGTTGCCTTCACGCACTTTTTTCCGAAATATCTCTGCAGGATCAGAAAGGGGATATTTACTATTAAGCAGGTGGTTATGGCTTTTTTGGGGAAAACGGTTAGCTTGGGTGTCGCCAGGCTGAGGTTGAACTGCTTGGGTACGTTGCATGTTTTCTCCAATTATTAGGATTTAAAGTTAGAAATAATTTTGAAGCGAATAAGCAATTAGTCCAAAATAAGCTGAGGATTACCCTTGCTTGTGGACATGAGGGGATTCAGGATAGCTCTATAAAACTAATTGATACATCTGGTGTTGTATGAAAACGTTTTTTCACGAACTTTGCGCTTTTCCAAAATTTTAGCGAATTCATTTTTTGAGTACTTTTGTGAAAGTTTGTATGCATTACCACGTTGGTTTCCTCTTGCAGCTCTGCATTTTTTCCTGTCATCATGAGTGAGCTGAGCATGGATAACAGGAACATTTCCGTTATACATTAAGTCATAACCAGCCAGTCTCATTCTAATACCATGATCAATATCGACATACTGGGATGGTGAATAGCGAATATCAAACAGTCCGATTTTGTTGAATATTTCCTTTTTGAAAAGTGACGCACATCCTGTTACGTAATCTGGTATGTTGTTGCAATAATCATACTGTCCAATGTCTACTTCATCGCGGTGAGTAAAAAAAGTGACGTTGGTCCCATCTTCTAATCCAGTAAAGACAGGAAAGGCATCCTGAATCCTGCCTTCTGGGGTCAGCGTCTTGGAGCCTACGGCTGCCAGATCATCTCTCAAGGTGAAGGTGTTGAGAAAAATTTTTAGCCAGTTAGGCTCAAAGTTCAGCAGGTCATCATCAAGAATTGCAATAAAGTCTGCCTCACTATGGTCCCAGTTGGTAAGAAGCCAATTGTGCCCCCCTGGTCGGCCGATATTTGTGGGCAGAGAATCATGGATATAAGAGATACCTTCTGGCAACACTACTCTAAGATTCGGGAGAATCTCCTGCGTACCATCAGAGCTGCAATTATCAAGAAGAAACACCTTGTAGTTGCTGTAGTCAGTATTTCCTAAACATTTGAAAGTCTTTTGTAGATAAGGTTTGCGATTCATTGTCAAGATAAGAACATGAACCCGGGGTTCTTCTGGATAAAGCAGGTTTTCGCCTGTTACAACATCAGGATGGTTTGTTAGTTGGTCAGCTCTGTGCTTAATAAAGGCCAAGGAAGGATCTTCTTCTTTAAGAGCTACATTCCAGGTCTTAAGAGCCATGTCATGCTGCTTCAGATGAAAGTAGGCATTTCCAGCAAGGTAATGAGTCAATGCTGAGTTGCCTTTGGAATTTGCCTGGTAAGTATCTGTCAACGTTAGGAATTTTTTTCTCTGGGTTAGAAGAAAAAAATATTCATCTTTTTGGGTCAATTGCTTTGAGTCAGTTGAAGCATGACTTGCTATTGGTTGACGAGGTATTGATTTGTTATTGTTTTTAGGGGCTATGTTCTTTGGTATCATTCGGTTATCCATAGCATTGTTTAATGCTGATGCGTGTTTGAGTATTGTACTAATTGCTGATTTAATACTAGTTAATGATCCATAAGTTGGAGTTGCAGGACATGTACTTGACTCAAGGTATTTCTTCAGATTGGGATGAAAAAATGGGCTTTTGGGCATTCTGAGTACTATGTACAGGGAGAAGAGCAAATTCATCTCATTGGCTTTTGAGAATCCTGATTCAATAAGCCCAGCTTGGTAGCTTTGCATTAGTTCCTGGTTATTAAGCTCGAGCCCATTTCTGGCTACGGCGTCAGCATACAGGTGGGCCGGGTCAAAACCTGGATAAGAATATCCACAATGAGCCCAGTCAATGACCCTGATTCTTTCCTGAGGTTTTTGGATAAAAACGTTTGCCAGGCTAAGGTCGTTGTGACCAATTACTAAAGGCTGTTCATTCAACCATTTCAGCCATAAGGTTAGGTGAGTGTTGAATTTTTCCAATACAGTTGCATCATGATCAAAAGAAAAGAGGTCAGTTTTCATAGCTTGAGATATTGTCTTGGCCAATAGAGATATTTGAGAGTCGTTGTTGCTGGTAAGCCAGTTCAAGTAAGCGGTATTGTGCCATGCTCTTGCTGGCTTTTCTCTATCACTAAAAGCGCCATTGAATAAGCCGAATGATTTACCAATGAGCTGCAGATTGAGGGTGTTCCAGGTGTCAAATGGTTTTATGGGCTTAATGTCTTCCATGAAGAGCCAGTGTAGATTATCTTTTGAGTATGTATGATATAGCTTTGGAGGATGTAATGGGCACGTAGTGGATTGTAGCTCTGGCTGAGACAGGATTTTAGCTTCTAAGGGTGATGCCGATCTTTTGTGGACGATACTTTTTGCAATGATTGAATGTGGCAAAATTTCTGAAATAGATTGATCTATGCTATCATGTTTTATCTTAATACGGAATATACCGTCTGTACTTTCTGAAACAGCTTGAAATGAAATTTTCTCAGTTTCGTAAGAGTATTTTTCAGCACATTCTATTTTGCAGCTTTCATACAACTTGCTGATTGCTTTGTTGATCTCACTGTTAGGGAGTATGCTTGGAATATTTGGTGTTGTAGTCGAATTATTGTTTGTAGTTATGTTGCTTACATAACGAGGCGTTGCTTGGGATTTTTCGAAATTTTTCCAGCTCTTTTTGAAGGTTAAAAAATCATGTCCATGTTTCTTAATCAAATACTGCCACGCTTTTTGTTGCTTTTGCAGCTTGTTTTTTAAGTGCGATTCATTTGAGGCGAAATCATGGTAGATTACAGGGTCGGGACTGTATATTTGTTTTGTCATGTCAGGCTCAGTTTGGAGCAGACGGTAACTGAGATCGATTCCACCATGTCCAAATTGAATGTTGTCATCCCAGCCTTGCACCTTGAAAAATGGCTTAGACAAAAAGCTGACATTTCCTTCCAAGTTACAGTATTTTGGAAATGGATACTGCCCAAGATAATAATGCTTAGCTATTTCACTGAGGGGATTACTGGTTTTAGGCCGACAGACCCCGCGAACAGCAATGACATCATATTTTTCATGAGCATCAAGATGAGCCTTAACGATATTTTCAGCAGGAATCCCATCATCATCCAGAAAAAACAGGATCGGAGCCTTGGAGAATATTGCCCCGATATTGCGGGCCAAGTAGGCTCCGGTGTTGGTGTTCAGCCGGACATAAGTATCAATGTAGGGTTTGAGTTCATCAAATTCTCCCGGCTTTCCGCCGTTGTCCACAAAAATCAGCTCAAAATTCTGATTTCGTTGCTTTTCCAAAATCTGAAAGTTTTTGATGGTGTCAGGGTGAAATTTCCAAGAGATGACTATTATGGAGATTTTTGGACTTGTAACAGTCTTGGTTTCTTGAATAAAATCAAAATAATCTGAGTATGATTTGTGTTTATTCGTCCAGTTTATATGGAGCAATGCTTTAGTTAGTTTAGTTTTGGTGTTACCAACTTGGTCAGAAATGGATTCACCAATCCTGCTTAAGACATTTTTTGTCATATTCACATTATACTCACTGGCTAACCATTCGATATTTTTAAATGAAACCGTATGGTCAAAACAACTGATAAATCTATTCTCAAATATCTTTCTGTCCTTTGGGTTGGACCCTCCCCGGTCCTTGTCATAATCTACTTCAATAAGAGAACAGTGGGGATTGTAAACATGTTCGTTTGTTGCTCTGGCAATGACAGTCAGTTCGTTATCTGCCCCATGGGATTTATATTCATTGTAAAAAAGGTCACCGCCATAGAGACTATGTACCCATTGAACACGGACCATCCCAAAGGAAGCAATTCGCCCCTTCCACTTCCCATCATTAAAAGCCAATAAACCCTTTCCAGTCTTCTCCAAGGTTTGATATGCCAACACCAACCAGTCTCTTCCGGGAAAAGCATCCTGGGCCAGGTAAACGACATACTTAGCTTTAAGTCTTTTAAAGACTTCGTTGGCTGTTTTGATAAAGCCCAGGCGAAGGGTGTCGTTGGCTATGATTATCTTGCAGGGCATGCCAGCTCGACGCTGCAATATATCTGCGGTCTTCAGGCCCTGCTGCGTATCAATACACGGCATAATAACAGCCACTCCTTCGGGATCAGAGTAGAGGAAATTATCAATGTTATCTGTGTCGCATATTTCTATCGAGTTTTTTTTTGGCTTAATACTGGTTAGCTTTTTTGATAAGTTAAGATGTGTTTCAGCCAGTTTTGGATTTCCTCTGGCCTTTGCTACCTGTGCAAATTCAGCGTGAATTTTTGTGTCTTCAGGAAATTTTTTTTCTCCCTGGGCAATTACTGCATGGGCTTGAGCATGGTTGCCCTTAAATCTAAGGGCCATGGAGTAAAGAACATAGGCTTCAGGAGGAACTTGGTTTTTATAGCTGTCAAAGAGATCCTGGCATAGAGATATAACTCTGTCCCAGGCCTTTTGGTTCATGGCATTTTCAACTGCAACAAGCAGCTCCATTTTTTCTGGTACACTTTCAGATTTCGTTGTTTGGTTTTGAGAGTAATCATTTTTTTGGCATGTTAAGTTTATATCTATATGATTTGTTGGATTAATATTAGATATAAAATTATTAATTGATTGGATAACTTCAGAAGGGCTTGAGGCAAATTCATCATACTTAATAAAAAGCCTTGGACCAGGATGATTATTATAAAATTGCATCAATATGTTTTCATAATCAGTTTGTCTCTTTATTCCATAGATTTCAGAACTAGAAAAATTTTCAAAGCTTTCAAAATACAAATTTTTTTGCTTACTTTTTTCTTTAAAATAGGATAGATTAGATTTTTGAGGATCACGGTGCAAAACAACTAATGGTTTGCAGGATAATAACTCAGGGTATAATACTTCTGGATTTCCAGGGCAGTCTGGGTATAGATCGTAATAGTTATGACTAAATGAAAGGTTCAAGTGCTGGTTACAAAGATGAGAGTTTAGCATATCAGAAAGTTCACCCAAGCCTGATCCTGGAGAGGATAAAAACACAACATCTGATTGCTCATATTCTTTCTGAATTTTTTCTTTGCTGGTTTTTATGTCATGTTTGTACCACTTAAAGTATTTATTGTCTCGTAGATTATCATGAATAACTTTGTATTTAAGTTCATGCTTCCAGGCAACATATGGAAAGCTTAATTGATCTCTGAAGCTGTGGGTCATGATTTCATCCCACCAGGATTCCATTGCAGACATAATTTTTGGATGATTATGACGTCTTAGAATGATTCCACAGGCTGGAAAAGCTTGGTTGTTTGAAAACCCCTCAGTTTTATAGCTGGCTATCTGCCTATTAAGTATTTTTGGATCATCCTTGTTCAACTTAATGCATGAGTGTAACTCTTGCTCTATAGACTGTCTGTTTTCTGGATGTCTAAAAAGCGCTATGTTCCATTTGCAAAGGGTGTCAATAATAAGACCAAGAAGGCTATCTTTAATACGGATGTTACCGTCAATCCATAGACTAATTTGGTAATCAGGCAAGAATCGATGAGGAAGTATTTTGGGGAGCTTTGCCTTTCTAGCGTAATCAAATCCATTGCTTGGCAATAGACGGATATCCCATACATCTGATCTTAAATGGGGATTATCCGTGAAGCAGATATAGTCAATACCGGGGATTATAGATTCTGGATCGGAAAGATTGTCGCAGCAGCCTGTAATTGCAGTATAAATTGCAATTTTCTCTTTGTTTTTACAGCCTTTCCTTCCAGATAAGAAAGAATCATTTTGAGCACCTAACTTACACGATTCATTTGAAACAGGGTTGATATCGATTTCTCTTGATTCTCTTATTCTTTTAAAGATCGTATTAAGTGACTTGCTGAAAGGATCCAAACAGCCTTTTCTATCAATAATATCTTTCGGTGGTTCTATATCTGAAGAATATTGTTTTACAATATCATCATATTTCTCCGACAGTATGTTGCTTTCAGGCTGCAAATTTGTGATGATCAAAACTCCAGTAGGGGATACATTTATCGGGATTAAAGTTAATTCCGGCCTGAATTTCTGTAGGACCGTATAAAGCTTCCATACATCACCGGTCCAATTTCTGGTCCTTCTTTTTCTCTCGGCTTGGGCAGGGTGGCCAGGGAATATATCATCAACAACTATAACAGAGTGCTTAGCAGATAGCCTTTCAACATTTATAAAGTCACGCAAAACAAATTCAAAAAGATGCATGCCATCAATAAATGCTAAATCTGGTAATTGCTTGATGTGTTTCCCGGGATTTTCTTTAAAAAAATCATCACTAGTCATGGCAATGACTTGAGCATGTTCAGGAATATCTGTCTCGATCTGAGGCATTGGGTCAATGCCGATTGCTGGGCATTTTGCCAACTTTAAGCTTTTTCCTTTTTGTACCCCAATCTCAAGGTATAGTTTGGGGCAAAGATTTTCATGGACATGTAAAAGAAACTCATGTTTTTCAACATCGCCGACAGTAATCTCTTCTTCTTCTTTGCCTTTAGGAAACTTCTTAAGTTCTTTGTAAGAATGATCCAGGTAATGATAAGCTTGCTTTGGTGTTTTCTCTCCAAGTTCTATTATCAAATCTTGCCAAAGTCTTACTGCCTTAGCCCAGTCTGATTGCTCCATAGTATAAAGAGCGTCATTAAGAAGTTCGTTTATGCAGTGATACCTATTGGTAGAGCCATTATTCATTATAGCATCATGAACTGCTTTTATATTTTTTTTAGAAATCATCTCTGGCTCCCTGAAAAAAATGAATTCTTCTGAGTATTTTGTCAGTTAAGCTTTGTAATTATTTTTTTGTCAACCACCTAGTCGAGGGTCAAAATCATGATGGAGTCGCATCAGCTGGTCGTATGCTTTTTCATTTTTGCATCACTCTTTGATAATTGAACCCCATAAGCATCACATTTGTGACATAAACTGCCTGTATCATTTTGATTGAGCTCTAGAAATTCTATGAATTTATCGCTACTATAAATTTCGTTAAGCGTATTTTTAGTAATATTTCCTATTATAAATTTTAAGCCATAATCCATGCAACATATAACTAGGTCACCGTTAGGGAGCAGTACTGGATGTGAATAATTTCTTTTACATGTTACAGGTCCAGTTTTTCCTAGTGTCTTAATGTCTTGTAAATTTCCTGATCGTGATATTGGTGGTATAAATTTTATTTTGAAGTTATCATGCTCTATAATTTCTTTAAGAAGTATATTTTTACCATGGCAATGAAAAGATTTATTACTGATGTTAGAATCAATTATTTTTTTAATTTTTTGTTTATAGTTATTTGAAGTCAAGAATTTGTCGTTTTTAGATGGCATATGAATAGCAAAGAGAGAAAAAGGTATTTTCTCTAGCCTATCAATATGTTTCATTTGTAAGCCAGATATTGTTGTTGATATTGTTATCTCTCGATTTTTAGAATTTGCATATTCAATCATATCGATACATGATTTATTTAAGAATGGCTCACAAAATCCAGTAAAATTAATTTTTATATTTCTCGGCAGGTTGTCAACAATATTTTTAAATTTACTAAGTTGTAAATATGTAACATCAGATATTTTTTTGTAGGAATTAATTAATAAATCTTGAGGGCAATACGGACACATGTTTTGACACCCAACTTTGGTTGTTATTTCCAAGTGAGTAACATTTACTTTTTTTGAAGATGATGAGTATCTATCTTGTTTTGAAGGCCTGTAGTCATTTTGAGAGATATGTCTTAGAATGTGTGTTGTATTATGCGCTTGACTTATTTTGATGGTTTTGCCGTCCATTTGACCCTTTTTTTGGGCTTGTAGTATTTTTTTATATTCTCTGAGAATGATTTTATCATTATTGAAATTTTCAACTCCTTGGACAATAACCCTAGATGCCTTTTCAATATCATTTTGAAAACGATATGCCATTGATAAAAAAGCAAATACTTTAGGTGGAGCATCATTTTTAAATTTTTTTATTATTTCTTGCCATAAAAGGGCCGCTTCTGCCCATTTACTTTTGTTCATGGCTTCTTCTGCATTAGCTATAGATTTTTCCATTTTTCTTTTGACGTATTGAGATAAGGTGTCTTTTTGCATATCATTTATCTAATGTTTTTATTGACTCGGCTTAGTGGGCTTACCTCAGTTTTTTTATTTAAACGAGAGCGTTACCTTTTAGTGGCCTCGTAGCGTAACATTTTATTTGACCCGATTGAATTATTATTCTCAAGTTTGTTCTTTGATTATTTCGGAGTGAGCCGGTCCTATAAGGCCATGACCCCTGGCGCTTTGCCTAAAAAGTTTCATTGTGTTGTGGGTGATACAGGAAACATCTCATTCAGTTGTTCCTTTTTCAGACCTCTTAGCAAAAAGGAGCTCATGTTCTGGCATGTCTTGAGGTTTCCAATTGCCGGCTCAACTGTCTGGGAGCGTTTGTAGTAAGTCCTGCGGCCCCTTTGAGTCAGAATCTTGCCTTCAGTGATTTGCCTTGTACGCATCCTCTTGGAAATTCAAATATCTGATGCCGGGAAAAAATATTGATTTCATGTTGTTTGGAAAATTAAGCAAGAGGTGTGCCGGGAAAGCAGCGATCTGGATTAGCGCGGATTGGATTGCCCTGGCAGAAAAAGTCAATTCTAGGTATATGAGACACTACCAGGAAATATCAGTGGAAGGCAATAATCACTGCATAGTCTTATTTTTAAACTGGTTGGTAATTATTTAGATCCTTAAAAGCAGCAGTCTTTTGATCACAATGGTTTGAGTTTCTTTCATAAAATGTCATTCTTATCTCTAACTTGTTTCCAGTAACAAAATGTCTTTGTTGTTTAATAGTCTTATATATTAAGGGAATTGGTTGTTTACAAAGTCGGTTAATTGACTGTTGCTTATGTCGGGTATTCTTTGGAGCTAGTGATTTAGGCTCAAAATGACCTTAGAGTATCAGGTCTGGGATAAAAGAAGTCCGGAAAAAGGCCCTGGGTTAAAGCCAGCATTACCTGTCGGATCGTTCGGCATAGGATCATAATTCGGCTTGGGAAATAATTTCCCTGTTTTGTTGTCAAGCCAGCTGCCCCGCCAAATCATGGATTGTTTTTTGCAAAAATCCAGATCCACCTGAAATAGTCATTATTAGGTTTGGCCTGGAGGTTTCTACTGGTGAAGATATGTATTGTTGCCGGGGGGAGGATACCCTGCCGGTTTTACGGAGGAACCGAGCGGGTTGTATACTGGCTGGTCAAGGAATTGGCAGGGATGGGACTAGAGGTCACCCTGGTAGCTCCGAAAGGCTCAAGCCATGCCCAGGCCCACCGGGTTATTACCTTCAGGAAAACCGGAAACGAGATCAATCGCTGCCCACCAGATATCCAGAGTCTGATCCCGGCAGACATTGATCTGGTTCACATTCATTTTGCGTACAAGGAAAAGCTGTCCATCCCGGCATTGAAGACAGTGCATGGGTATCCGTTCCATTATACCGGCAGAAAGGTATATGCCAGACCAGAAGAGTTTGATGGTCAAACCAGTTTTGTCAGCGATGCTCATCGCAGGGTCTGCGGCTTGCCGGAAAATCCATTTATCCATAATGGGCTGGATCCGGATGAATACCTGTTTCAGAGGGAAAAAAACGACTATCTGCTGTTTCTGGGTAAGGTGGACTGGAACGTCAAAGGATTGCCCCTGGCCATGAAGATCGCTCAAGAAACCAAAACCAGGCTGGTTATTGCCGGAGATTTTCTTGACCCGCATTTTTTTCAGAATCAGCTTAAACCCAGGCTTTCGCCTCTGGTGAGCTATGCCGGCCCTGTTGACGGACAGAAAAAGGCCGGGCTTCTGGCCAGGGCCAAGGCCCTGATATTTCCGACTCTATGGCCGGAGCCTTTTGGTCTGGTGGCCATTGAGGCCATGATCAGCGGAACCCCGGTATTGGGGACAAGAAACGGAGCCCTTCCAGAAATCATTGAACATGGAAGGACCGGTTTTCTGGCTGCAAGGCCGTCTGAGACTATTGATCAGTTAGGCAGGATTGAAGAGCTTGACCCTGAGGCGTGCCGCAGCCATGTCCTGAAAAGGTTTACCAGCAGGATCATGGCCAGGAACTATTTAGAGCTTTATAAGCGTATTATTGCCTTGCACGGTTCGCATTGATCAAGGAGCATCCTTGCTGGGTTTTTCCTTTTTTTTCTGCCTGAATGAAACCAGGCCGAATATAAGCCAGAAAAGGGTTAAGCCTGAGGTGAGAATAAGGACGGGAACTGGCCCGAACTGGTAAATAAGGGGCAGGGATGCTGCTGTAAACAGACCACCTCCAACCACCGGCTCAAACAGGAGCTGTTTGTAGCCGAAACTCTCCATAGCCCCTGTCCTGTTGTCAGGATCAACAATCCGCATAAGCAGAAGACCAATTACAGTCATGCCCATGCATTGACCGAAATTGCCCATCCCCCTGGCAAACCAGTCCCTGGGGAACATCAGGGGAGCCAGGACCAGGAAGCCGAACAGGTTCCAGAGAATCCCGGCTCCGGCCAGGATCAGGAAAGGCTGGATATTGGCTCCCACTGCCTTGACCGATAAAGTGGCCAGGGCTGAGACTATGAGGATGTCCAGGGCAGCGCCGGAAATCCTGTTGATCAGCTTGCGGTCGATGTATTTTGAGTAGCCGGTCCTGTCCAGGATGATCTGGAGAAACACACCGCCGATCATGGCCAGGGGAAAAAGGGGAACATGACGCATCAGCTCAAAGTCTGAGCCTGACAGAAATACTGATTCAGTCCACATAAGTCCCTGATGGATGATCCAGCCGACCCCGATGGCCAGGCCGACCAGACTCAGATGCAGGGACAATGGCTCGGTCATGGCACTGAATTTTTCAATATCCAGCTGCTGGCTTTCCCGTTCATCATGTTCAGCCAGCTCTTCCAGTTCCTTGGTGCTTGTTTTACCGGGAGGATGGATGCGGCCCGAGCGCACCCCCCAGTTGATGAGCAGGATGCCAAGCAAAGTACCCATGACCACACCCATGGTAGCCAGGGCCAGGGCTAGATCCGCTCCATCGGCAAAACCAAGCTCTTTAAAGGTTTCGGCAAGACCGGCTGCAGTTCCATGGCCGCCTTCAAAGCTGATCTCGATCAGCGCCCCGGACAGGGGGCTTATCCCCCAGATGGGAGTCAAGAAAACAAGGGCCAGGGTAATGCCGATGACATACTGTCCCCAGGCCAGGGTCTGGCCATGGGCCACCATTGGGCCGGCCTTGTGCCAGATGTCTTTAAGGGGCGGTATTTTTTTGCCGATGAACAGTGATGCGAAAACAGCACTGATCAGAAGGCCGGGCAAGCCGGACCAGACTTCCAGGATCTGATCAGGGAAGAGTCCGTTTTTGATCCAGTGTTCTTTAGTAATAAAGGTTGCTGTCAGGCTTCCTAGAACCTGTTCTCCCAGCAAAAGTCCCAGGATGCCGGCAATGATTGAGGCCGGGATAAACAGTTTCTGAAAGGCCTTGATCCTGCGCCGGATCATTTTGCCAACCAGGAGCAGGATGCCGATGACTATGAGCGCGTAAAATATCTGTTCCAGATTCATGGATGAAGATCCTGGGCCGGGCTTGGAGCAAAATTAGCCAGGCATTTGTTTTTCCGGTTAATGACTACTTTGCAGCCTTTTGGGGCAGCATCTGATTATGGTTTACCGGTCAAGATGTCACCAGTCAAACCCGGGCTCAATTAATAACCGGTATCAGATATCTGTCAACCGGGGCGAAATTATCAGTCAGTACCGGGAGATCATGCTCAAAATCGTCCTGCCAGAGGTTGGCCAGCATCCTGTCCAGTTCCGGGTCAGGATTGCTCATGGTTACTGGTTCATGGGATTTAAAAGCGGCCAGCATGATATTCTGGTTTTTTTTGGCATCAATGGGAGCATCTACCTGAAAGGCAAAAACCTGGGGAAAAACCTGCTCAAAGGTCTTGAGCTGGGCCTGAAAATAGCGGCTGTTTGGTCCGCCTGCTGCGGAGATGATGTTCATAAGCACAACTCCCTTGGGCTTGAGGAGTCTGGACATGTTTTCAACAGCCTCCAGCGTGGTCATCTGAAAGGGAATATAGTATGAACCGCTGAAAACATCAGCTACAATGGCGTCATACTTTTGACTGCTGCTGTTTAAGTAGGTGCGTCCGTCCTGATGAGTTATGGTAAGTCTGGGGCTGTCCTGCAGGTAAAAGTGTTCCCTGGCCAGCCTGGTGAATTCCGGGTCGATTTCCACAACATGTATTTCTGCCTTGGGCAATGCGTTCAGGTAGTGTTTGGGAAAGGAATATGCGCCCCCTCCAAGCATCAGGGTCTTTTTTATGTCAGGGTTGAAGTGCTTGATCAGGCGGAAATATTTGGTGTATTCAAGAATCAGTTCCTGAGGGTCATCAACATACATGGCTGACTGGTATCTGCCCGGGCTGGTGGTTATGACCCTGACCAGCCGGTCTGTTCCCTGTTCGTGACCCTGGTAGATCTGGATCCGGTTATATCTGGAATCCAGGTCAAAGAAGCCGCGTTCCCGGGCAGAACTCTGGTATGAACTGACAACGGTGATTCCTGCAATCCCGATTATTGCTAAGGCGAACTTGGCTGCAGGGGCTGGTTTAAATGCTGTCAAAAGGGACAGCAGGCCCATAATCACTGCCAGAAAGAACAGGATGTTGGTGCTGGCGAAAAAGGCCACCAGGACAAATCCTGAAAGAAAGGTTCCAACAATACTGCCGATGGTTGACAAGGCATACATGCGCCCGACAGAGCTTCCTGATGTTTCCAGACTCCTTATTTTCATCTTGACGGCATAGGGCGTGATCATTCCCAGGCCTATGCTTGGCGGGCCGAAAAGAATGGTGGTGGCCAGGACCACGTTGAAATAGATGTCAGAGCTTGTCTGCAGGAGAAAGGACAGCACAGGTTTATGGATCATGGTACATAGAGCGATCAACAGACCTGATCCAAGAATGATTATGGACAGTCTGGCCATGGTAGCCCCTTTGTCGGCCAGCCTGCCGCCCAGATAATAGCCGATGCTCAGGCTGGCCAGGACAATGCCGATGAGTCCGGTCCAAACAATTATGGATGTTCCAAGATAAGGAGCCAGGATCCTTGCACCTACCAGCTCCAGAATCATGACTACTGCTCCAGAGCAAAATACGATGAGTTCCAGAGAGTATTTTTTCATGTAATAGTTCCTTTTTTTGAGGATTGAGCTTTTGGATGTCCAAGGATATAGTTTTTTTGCCTTTGTTGCGCAATCAGGGTTTGGTTCAGAAAAAACCAGCAGGCCGGAGACTGATAGTGAGTGCTGAAAATCTTTTTGCTGACCTGGTCAGTTTTGATTCCAGGGAGGCCCTTGAAAGGTGCATGGGCAGCAAAGACTTTGTCATGGAACTCGCCCGGATATTCATTGACCAGAGTCTGCCCATGTATATGCCCGGACTTGAAGCAGGAGTCCGGTCTGGAGATCCTGATCAGGTCGCCCAGAATGCCCACGGTATCAAGGGCGGGTGTGCTGTGATCGGGCTGGTTAGAGCCAGGGAGATTTCCCTGGCCCTGGAACAGGCCGGTAAAAGAGGCGACCTGGACCTGGCCGGAAAGCTTCTGCCCTTACTTAAATCCGAGCTGGACCTGGTGGCTGAATTGATTCATAATGGTATTTTTGTCCAGTAACAGGTATTTTTTCATTGCCTGAACATTACAAGGAAGATTCATATGAGCGGGGATACATTCGGTCGAATATTCAGGGTGACCACCTTTGGAGAATCCCATGGACCGGGACTTGGGGGGATTGTTGAGGGATGCCCGGCTGGTATTGCCCTCAGCGAGGACATTATCCAAATAGAGCTGGATAAAAGAAAGCCGGGTTCAGGTCCTTTGTCCACCAAGAGAAAAGAAGAGGACAGGGTCAGACTCCTGTCCGGGGTGTTTGAAGGAAAAACCACAGGTACAGCCATAGGATTCTATATTGCAAACCAGGATCAGCGGTCCAGGGATTACTCTCTTATCAAGGATATATACAGGCCTGGACATGGGGATTTCACCTATGAAGCCAAGTACGGAATCAGGGACTACCGGGGGGGAGGAAGATCCTCAGGCCGGGAGACGGTTTCCAGGGTGGCAGCCGGAGCCATTGCCGGGGAATTTTTAAAGACCATGGATATCCGGGTCGAGGCATATACTGTTGAACTTGGGGGAATCACTGCCAAATCCGGTTCAGAGTCTAGAGGGCTGGACAATGTTTTTGCCTGCCCTGATCCGGATGTTGTGCCAGTCTGGGAAAAGCTGGTCAAAGAAGTGAAAAAGGACGGTGACTCCCTGGGAGGGGTGGTGGAGGTCAGAGCGGACAATGTTCCGCTAGGCCTTGGAGAACCTGTTTTTGACAAGCTGGATGCCAGGCTGGCTTATGCTTTGATGGGAGTCGGGGCGGTTAAAGGGGTAGAGATCGGTCGTGGCTTTCAGGCGGCCCGGCTCAAAGGCAGCGAAAACAATGATCCCATGGCTAGAAACGGATTTGAATCAAACAATGCCGGAGGAATACTGGCTGGGATATCATCAGGCCAGCCACTGATAGCCAGGGTGGCGATAAAACCCATTCCCTCCATTGCCAGAGAGCAGAAAACATTGACTTCCAAGGGCCAGGAAAAAACCATAACCATAGGCGGGCGTCACGATATAAGCGCCATTCCCAGGATAGTTCCGGTACTCAGGTCCATGTTCATGCTGGTCCTGGCCGACATGGCCCTGCTCCAAAGGGCCAGGAAGAACTGAACCTTGCAGTTACAGGACCCTGAACCTGGCAGGTTTTTTTCTGATTACCTGCTTCTGGCTAGTCCATTTTGGGCCTGGGCTTTCAGGTCTGGCCAGGTTAAGCCGGTTCCGGCGCCTTGTGCCTATCTGGTTTTGCCGGATGGCGGTTTCACGTCCAGGTTACTTTTGCCAGAACATCAGCCTGTGTCTTAAAGAATAAAGAATCAGCAGGGCCAGCACTAAGGCTGAGCCCAGGTAAATCAATCCTTTTTCACCTTCAGGGTCATGGATAATCCAGTCAGCGGTGTCATAACCCATGAGCTGGTAAATCCAGTCAGCGGCAAGACCCAGCCCCAGGGTGGCCATGATAATGGAACCAAGATAGATCATGGTGATCCTTATGCCCATGACTTTGGCCACGATGGTGATGGTGATGATGTTGGTGGCAGGTCCGGCCAGAAGAAAAACCAGGGCTGCCCCTGGAGAGAGTCCTTTGAAGGCCAGGGCTGCAACAATGGGAGTCGAGGCTGTGGCGCAGACATAAAGGGGGATGGACAGGCCTAACATGAATAAAAGAGGGATAATTCCGGTTCCCAGGTGCTTTGCCAGATAGTCCTGGGGCATGAAAAAGGAGATGGCCCCGGCAATAACAACCCCCAGGACAAACCAGGGACCGATGTCCCGGATCAGGTCGTTACTCATGAAACTCAGACCTGACTTGATTCTGTGTACCAGGCCTTCAGAAACTGGATGAACCGGTCCGGTCCGGCAGTTTCCAGCACATCCGCAATCCAGGCCTGAAGAGGCTTCGGTGGTTAGCCTGGACTTGTGATTTTGATCAGGTACAAGGTTGACCAGCAAGCCGGCCATGGTTGCGGTGAGAAAGGCCGAGACAGGTCTGATCACGGTCATCAGGGGGTCAAGAAGGGCGTAAGTAACTGAAATGGAATCAACTCCGGTTTCGGGAGTGGAGATCAAAAAGGCGGTAGCAGCACCATTACTGGCTCCCTGGCTTTTCAGTCCCATGGCCGTTGGCACTACTGCGCAGGAACAAAGGGGCAGAGGCACACCCAGAAGGGAAGCCTTGATGACGGACGTGGTTCCGTTTTTACCGAGGTGGCGACTGATGATGTTGCCGGGCATGAAGGATTTTATCAGGGCCGCAGCCAGAAAACCCAGCAGAATGTAAGGGGCCGACTCCAGATAGATGAGCCAGCTCTCAAAGGCTATTCCGCTGATGTATTTGTCTGGATCCATTCTTTTTTCCCTATGAAATGCCTGGTCCAAGTCTGGTCAGGCTGATGTGAGGTTTTTTTAGTGGGCCTGGCCCGGACAAAAGCCGGGTATCTTTAATAACTTGTTTGAATTTCTGATTTTTTTTGGTTATGGATAACCATCCATAAGATCATACTGTGTTTTTTCAGTTTTTATTCTGCTCTTTCAGGTTTTTATGATGATCACCCTGGCCGGACAGCATCCAGCCTGCACTGGAAGATCGGGGTTGCTCTGGTCCTTGGGACTGCACAGGGCCTGACTCCGGATCATCCCAAGCCATGGCTGATGTCTCAGGGGCTGGTTTTCCATGAAGGAGGGTTATGCGCGGAGCCCCAAAAAAAGTAATCAAGAGCCGCTGGGAAAAGATCGGGTTCAGCCTATTGAAGCTCATCAATCCCTCGGACTGGAATCTAAGTTTCAGGTTCATTGTTATTCCGGCCATCATAATTCTATTGATGGTTCTGCTTATATGGGCCTTTTTTTCCAGGAGCATGAGCCACCTTACTCGAGAGCACCTGACTCAGCGCCTTGAGTTGACCGGAGTCTGGCTGGACAGCCAGATCTCAGAGAAGTTCAGACTGGTGGAATTCCAGTCTGCCCGCCTCTCAGAAGACCAAAACCTCGTGAATCTTTTCAATGAACAGGATCAGACAGGCACTTACAGTTATTTAAGGTCCGGTCTTGATCCGGTCAAACAAACCCAGGGGTTTAGCTCCCTTGATATCTGTGTTTATCTTGATCCTGAAGAATTCAGCCCGGGGGCCGGATGGAACTGTCCGGTCCGGGACCGGATCCTGAGGCCATTTCTTGAGCAGGCCTGGACAGTTCGGGAAACTGGCCATGAAAAATACGTGGACAGTTATGGACTGAGCAGAATCATGGTCTTTCCGGTTCTGGATCGAATGGAGACTGTGGGTGTATTTGCAGTCCGGCTGGGGCTTGGCCCACTGGCGGCTTCCCTGGACCGGCCCAGGGGAACCACCCTGGCTTTGGTTGTGCATAATGAGTATCATTCCAATCTTGCTCCATGGCTGGTCCAGACCGGGTTCGGGAGCTGGACCGCCTACGACTCCAGACATGGCTCCGTTAACCTCCCCTCAAAAGATCTGAGCATAGACAACCATATTTCCCTTGAGAAGAATCAGAGCTTTCTGCTGCATTCCTATCTTAACAGCCAAGGCCAGCCAGTTGGAGGAGTTGTTGTCGGGCTGGACCACTCCCTTATTACCAGCCATAACCAGGCATACACCCGTTACCTGACGCTCATTGTCCTGACTCTGGGCTTGGCCGTGATACTGACTCTCTATATCAACCTGGTCAAAGTCAAGAATTTTTTGTCTAAACTTAAAAGAATGATAATAGCTTCTCACAGTAATGATTTTTCCGACCGCTTTGAAACCGATCCTATTCATTGTCTTGATGTGATGAGTTGCCACAACGAGGAGTGTCCGGTCTATGAAAACCCTTCCTTGGTGTGTTATCTTGAAACCGGATCTGAAGCCATTTCTCCGGAATGGAGGGATACCTGTATTTTCCTGAACAAGTATGAAAGCTGTTCAGCTTGTCCGGTGTATGCCCTGAAAAAGGGGGATGAGCTGGATGAAATGCGAAATGTCATCAATACCATGATGCGTCTGTGGAGTATTTTCCTGGATAGAAGCGGCAGACTGCTGAGCCAGGTTCTCAGAAGCGAAGGCAGCACTTATCATGTGCCGTCTCTGGACGATGTGGCTACCCGGATGGAGCAGATGGCCAAGCTGACCACTTTCAGCCATGACATCAGAGGGGTCTATCAAAAGGAAGAAGTTTATGAGCAGCTGGAAAACGTGTTTCAGGAAGTTTTTAAGATCGACCACTATATTCTCTTTGAGGTTAATCAAAGTCAGAACAGGATGACCCCGGTTGTGGAGAGCCATCCGGAGTCATCACTCTGCAAGACGGACGTGCTCATATCTCCGGAAATCTGCCGGGCCAAGCGCATGTCCGAAGAAGTTTCTTCTGCCAATAATCCCGCCCTTTGCCCTCATTTCAACTGTGACCATTCCAGATATGTTCGCTATTGCATTCCCCTGGTCATGGGAGGACAGGTGGGCACGGTTTTTTCCTTTCTGGTTCCAAGGTCTGAATGGCACTGGAGAAGGGAGCAGGTGATTATTCTGCGCAAGTACATGGAGGAAACCGCACCCATCCTGACCACCCTGCGTCTCTTGGACCTGACCAGGGAGCAGTCCCTGCGCGACCCCCTGACCCATTGCCAGAACCGCAGATTTCTTGATGAATTCATCAAGCAGTATGAGCCCCTTTCCATCCGGGAAGAAAAGACCATCGGCTTTTTAATGGCAGACCTTGATTATTTCAAACAGGTCAACGACCAGTATGGTCATCAGGCCGGAGATGCCATGCTCAAGCAGGTGGTCAGTATAATCAGGGACGGAATCCGCTCATCAGATTTGCTCATCAGGTATGGTGGGGAAGAGTTTCTTATTCTTCTTCCCCAGGTTGAGCCTGGAATGAGCGAGGCTGTGGCCGAAAAAATCAGGGTATTGGTGGAGCAGTTCAATTTTGAAACCATTGCCGGCATCACCATTAAAAAGACCATCAGCCTGGGGGTGGCCGAGTTTCCCCATGATGCCGACACCATGTACAAGGCCATCAAGTTTTCCGATGTGGCCCTTTATGAGGCCAAGAAAACCGGTCGTAACAGGGTGGTCAGGTTTAAAAAAGAGATGTGGACCACTGAAGAGTATTGATAAGCCTGACTGTCTGGGCTATAAAACTGGTTAACCGTCATGGCCTTGGGCTGATTCAGGCGGTTTGAGGTCTTTTTTTGAGGGCACTTGGCATGAGTGCCCTTTTTTTCAATCAAGGTCAAAGGAGAACAGAACGCGTGAAAAAAACAGTATATTATATTGAAGGAGACGGAATAGGCCCGGAAGTCTGGAAAGCAGCCAGGCCGGTCCTGGAAAAGGCCGTGGAAAAGGCCTGTGCTAAGGAAGAGCAGCTGGAGTGGGTAGAGCTTCTGGCCGGTGAAAAAGCCTTTGCTGAAACCGGAGAATATCTTCCGCAAAATACCATTGATACTTTGGCCACTGCCCGGCTGGCCATGAAAGGGCCGCTGGCTACCCCGGTGAGCGGAGGATTCAGGAGTCTGAACGTGACCCTGCGTCAGACCCTGGATCTTTACGCCTGCATTCGTCCCATCCGGTATTTTCAGGGGATTGAATCACCCCTTAAAAGACCAGACCTGGTAGATATGGTTGTTTTCAGGGAAAACACCGAGGATGTTTACGCAGGTCTGGAGTGGGCCGCTAATACCCCGGAAGCCCTCAGGTTGATTTCATTTCTGCAGGAAGAGTTAAAGGTCAAAATCGCTGGAGATTCAGCCCTGGGGCTCAAGCCGGTGACTGAAAAAGGCTGCAAAAGACTGATCAGAAAGGCCCTGCAGTATGCTCTTGATCAGAAAAGAACCAGTCTGACCCTGGTGCATAAGGGTAATATTATGAAATTCACTGAGGGAGCTTTCCGGAATTGGGGATATGAACTGGCCAGAGAAGAATTCTCTGGTCAGTGCGTTACTGAAGGTGAAGCATTAAATGATGATAAAAGAATCATCATTAAGGACCGCATTGCTGATGCCATGTTCCAGGAAGTTTTGATCAGGCCTGAGCAGTACAGTGTCATTGCCACCACCAATCTCAACGGAGACTATCTTTCTGATGCTCTGGCCGCTCAGGTGGGAGGGCTGGGGCTGGCCCCGGGAGTGAACATGAGCGATGATCTGGCCTTTTTTGAACCCACCCACGGCACAGCTCCGACCATAGCCGGAAAAGACATGGCCAACCCCGGAAGCCTGATTCTGTCCGGAGCCATGCTTCTGGAACATGTTGGGTGGGGCGAGGCTGCCCAGCTGGTTTACAATGCCGTGGAAAAGGTGATTGCATCGAAAAAGGTCACAGTTGACCTTGCTTCCCAGATTGAAGGGGCCAAGCAGGTGGGCTGTCGTGAATTTGGAGAGCTGGTGGCTGAGAATATCTAAGGGATTAAGATATTAATTCTGGCAGTTCAAAAGAATATTTCGGTCCAGGTTCTGGAAAAAATAAAGCCCGGATAAGCATGATTGCCTATTCGGGTTTTATTTTGGATTGAACCTTTTGGGGTTGATGTTGTACTTTTTGACCTTGTAATTGATGATTCGATAACTGACCCGAAGATCCCTGGCTGCCTGAAGCATGTTGCCTTTGGCTTTTTTCAGGGCATCAACAATTAATTCCTGTTCAAACTTGGCTACTGATTCCACAAATGGAAGCTCGTGGTCTGTAGCAGTGCTTTCTGCAGTCTGCAGGGTTGGGGGGAGGTGATAGGTCCTGATGACCTCCTCGTTACACAATAAAACCGATCTTTCCAGACAGTTCCTGAGTTCGCGTACGTTTCCCGGCCAGGGATACTGGGATAAAAGATCCATGGCTGGAGTTGATATCCTCTTGATGTTTTTTTCATATTCCCGGCAGAACATCTCCAGGAAGTGTTCTGCCAGGGGCAGGATATCTTCCCTGCGTTCCCTCAGGGCTGGAATGAAAATGGGAAACACGTTTATCCGGTAATACAGGTCTTCCCTGAATTTTCCCTCTTCAATCAGACTCTCCAAAGGCTGGTGAGTGGCGCAGATGATTCGGACATTGACTCTGGTGGTTTTTTCGCTTCCAAGGCGCTGGATCTCTCCTTCCTGAATGGCCCGGAGAAGTTTGGCCTGGGCCTCGGCACTGAGTTCGCCAATCTCATCCAGAAAAAGGGTTCCCTGGTGGGCCAGTTCAAAGCGCCCCTTCTTCTGTCCAACCGCCCCGGTAAAAGCTCCGCGTTCATAGCCAAAAAGTTCGCTTTCCAGCAGTTCCGAAGGCAGGGCAGCACAGTTCAGTTTGATGAAGGGCTTGTTTTTTCTGGGACTTATGTTGTGGATGGCCTCGGCCAAAAGTTCCTTGCCTGTCCCGGATTCACCCCGAATGAGAACAGTGGCCTTGCTGGGAGCGACCTGCATGATCTGGCCCATGATGGTCACCATGATCTTGGAAGAAGCAATGAGTTTGTTCTGGGCCAGATCCTGGTAACTTATGGCCTGATCAACCAGGGGTAAGCCGGGAAACTCTTTGTGTCTGCTTATCTCCTCCTGCAGAAAAGAGGTCTGTCTGGCTATGATGATGCCCAGGACCTGAAGGAACCGGCAACTCTCTTCGAGTTCGGAAATGTTTTTCAGTCCCATTTCCGCATTAAGGACACCCAGTATCTCCAGCTCATTGTCCGGGCTGTTTCTTTTGACCGGAACCGAGATAAAGGACAGAGAAGCCAATTCTTCCGGAGACCGGTCAAAGGCCAGGTTCAGGAAGTTGGGATCATCCTTCATTACCGGGACAATAATTGGGGCCTTTTCCTTGACTACCAGGCCGGTTATTCCCTGGCCCGGGGTATAGGAATACTTCGGGGTCTTGCGGTGGCCATGGCAAAGACTGAAATCAATGGTCTGGGTTTTGGGGTCCAGAATGGCCAGAGACATCCGCTTGTAGCCCATTTCACCAGCCGTGGTCTTGAGCAGGTTTTCCAGGCCATCGCGAAGCGGACCCTGCCAGCCCAGCTCCATTAATATCTTTTCAAGGATGGTAAGGTGATTTACCTTGTTCATACACTCTCTTGGGTGGACTGCCTGGCATAGTCAGCTCCAAGGCGGGCTGCCTGAAGATTAACATCCACCAGCTTGGGCTTGAGCCTTTTTTTGATGGAGTCCAGCAGAACATCCAGGCCAAAGGGAAGGATGCCCATGGAAAAGAAGGCCCCCATGAGAACAGTATTGGCGGTCTGAACCACTCCGGTTTCCCTGGCCAGGGTAATGCAGGGCAGGAAAACAGCCCTGGGTGAACATTCCAGGGTCTTTGACTTGATCATTTCCACTGAAGGATATTCCTGCTTGCCAGTGGAAACAGATATTGGAGGCACAGGGTCCTCGCTGCTGAGGACCAGACCGTCCTTCTTGAGAAAAGGCAGGGCCCTTAAAGTTTCCATTGGTTCAAAACCCAGGATTACATCAGCCTCACCCTGGGATATTTTCGGGCTTACATAGCCCCCAAGCAGGACAAAGGAGTGAACGACCCCTCCGCGCTGGGCCATGCCGTGGATTTCTCCGGCACTTACGTCCAGGCCCTGTTCCAGGGCGGTTTCAGCCAGAAGTTTGGTCGCGGTCAGGGTTCCCTGGCCTCCCACTCCAGTAAAGAATACGCGTAACGGTTTCATTTATCAGCTCCTGGAACCAGGTTTGATTTCATCACATATCTGAACGCAGACCATGCAACCGGCGCAAGTATCCGGATTGATCCTGACGTTTCCTTCTTCCATGTAAAAGGCTGGACAGGCCAAGGTGTTCAAACAGTCCATGCTGGCCTGGCCGGAATTTTTGACCACACCCACCTTGCTTCTTTTTACCCCCAGGACTCTTTTGGCATAGAGGGGACAAGGCTCTTCAGCGATCAGCACCCGGACTCCTTTCATTGATTTGAATTCCATCAGGGCCTCGGATACGGCCTTCTGATTCAAGGCCTTGACCTTTCGGATCTGCTCGACTCCACTGGCCCGGACCAGAGGTTCAATTTCCAGGTTGCCCGGCCTCAGTCCATACAGGGCCTGATCCACTCCCGGGTGGGGCTGATGTCCGGTCATGGCTGTTGTTCTGTTGTCAAGGATAACCAGAATAAGGTCATAGTCGTTGTAGACTGCATTGATCAGTCCGGTGATCCCTGAGTGGAAAAAGGTGGAATCTCCAATAAAGGCCACCACAGGGTTGTCAATGACTCTGGACATGCCGCATCCGCTGGAAACCGAAGATCCCATGCACAGCAGGAAATCTGCTGCTTTCAAAGGGGGAAGGATCCCCAGCGTGTAGCATCCAATATCTGAAGAATAAACAGCATCATCACCGAATATCTTTCTGGTGTTGACATAGACCGACCTGTGGGAACACCCGGCACACAGGTTTGGAGGACGGTTGGGCAGGTCGCTGATCTGGACCGAACAGGTGGCAGGCGGTGTGTGTTTGAGTCCGGTCGCTCTGGCCAAGGCCTTTTCAACACAAAGGGTGGAAAATTCATCCCAAAGAGGAAGGTCTTCTCCCTTGCCCATGACTTCAATCCCCAGGCCTTTTTTCTGACAGAGGACCCGGATGTCGTTTTCCAGAATGGGCTCAAGCTCCTCCAGAATGACGACCTTGTCCAGATCCTTCAGAAAGGTTTCCACCATTTTCTGGGGCAGGGGATGTGCAATGCCCAGCTCAAGAACCTTGACTTTAAAATCTGGGCGTGACTTCAAAACATCCTTCAAGTACGACCTGGCAACCCCTGAGGCTATGACCCCAATATTTCCATGACCAAAGATCCTGTTCCACCTGGAGGTTTCAATCTCGTCTCGAATTTTCTCAAGATTTGCAGTCAGCACCTTGTGTCTGATCCGGGCCACCGCTGGAATGGGCACAAATCTTCCTGGGTCCTTTTTGAATTCACCCTTGGTCTTGGCCGGTTTCATGGGACCGAAATCCACTGGCCCCCGCAGATGATTGACTCTGGTGGTGGTTCTTAAAAGTACCGGCTGCTCCCACTTGGCGGACAGTTCCATGACTTCTCTGGTCATGTCCTTGCACTCCTGAGCGGTTGACGGCTCAAAACAGGGCAGGCCGGCAAGTCTTGCATAATAGCGGTTGTCCTGTTCGTTCTGGCTTGAATGGCAACCAGGGTCATCGGCCGAAAGAATGACCAGCCCCCCTGGGGTTCCAATATAGGCCAGAGTCATCATTGGGTCTGCAGCTACATTTACCCCGACATGCTTCATGGTGACCAGGGTGGGCACGCCGCCCAGGGCAGCTGCCCCAGCGGTTTCCATGGCTACCTTTTCATTGGGGGCGTATTCAAAATAGTATTCACCCTTGGCTGAAAGCCGGAAAAAGGTATCTGGAACCTCAGAGGATGGTGTGCCTGGATAGCAGGAAATAAACCCGACTCCAGCTTCCAGGGCGCCCCTGACAATGGCCTCGTTGCCCAGGAGTAGTTCCTTGGCTCCGGCATTAGGATCTAAAAGGTTCATAAGTTTGCTTCCTTTGTCAGCTTGAAATTTTCAAACGTAATTGATCGATCTTGTACTCAATAAAGCCGGGATCGGTTCCCTGAACATCATCCTTGAGCTTTTGGTAAGCTTCCAGAGCGGTTTGGTAATCTCCAGCTCTTTCAGCATTAAAAGATAAAAGGGTTAGATACTGATTCTTGAATTCCCCGGGGATCTGGGCTTCTCTTTGTTTAAGAGTAGCCACGGCTCTTTCATAATCTCCCAGCAGCTCATAGGCTTTGGCCTGGCCAAGGATAGCCACAGGACGCATATCCCGGTCCAGTTGCCCAAGCTGGGCAAAGTAGTCGGCCGCATCCTGGAATTTTTCCAAATTCATGCTTGTTCCAGCCAGTTCCAGGACAATGGCTCCTTTAAGGCGGTCAGGGGCCTGACCAAGAAAGCCCTGCAAAAGAGCAAGCCTGGTTTCAGCAGATTCTTCAGCCATAATGGAAGTCAATTCTGCATTAATGTTGCTGATCTTTCTTTCCTGCCAGAAGGAATGGATGGAATACACCGCTGCAATGGCCAGCACTGAGCCGACAACCAGGACGATGAGCTTGATGTTGTCCTGGATCTTCTGCAGAAAGGGATGGGCTGAATCATCAGCTTCACTCATGATCCTGTCCAGAAAACCTTTTTTGTAAGACTCACTCATGAAAACTCCTTGAACTGCCTGATGGAAACTGGTTCTCCAGGCAAAATATAACCTTCAAAACCAGGATATTATTCTAACCGGGCTCACCAGGCAAGGAAAAAATAACAAATATGTAATTTGCCAGACTGCCCGGCTTTGCCTCAGGTAGAAATCTTTTCAGCCAGGTCCATCATTTTTCTGGCTGCTGGACTGTCAGGATGGGTTTTGACATATATGTACCCTTCATCGCCACTGCGGACGATTTCCGGGTCAATGGGAATGCCGCCCAGAAAAGTTACGCCCATTTCCCGGGCCAGTTTTTCTCCTCCGCCTGTATTGAAGATGTCCAAGTGTTCATTGCACTTGGGACAGGAATAACTGCTCATGTTTTCCAGTATGCCCAGGATAGGAGTTTCCATTTCCCTGCAAAAGGTAATTGAGCGGCGTACATCGTCCACTGCAACAGCCTGGGGAGTAGTAACGATAATGGACTTGGCATCAGAACCCAGCAGCTGAAGTGCAGACATGGGTTCATCTCCGGTTCCAGGGGGGCAGTCCACTATCAGGTAATCCAGTTCACCCCAGGCCACATCCTGCAGAAACTGCCGAATTAGACCCATTTTTACCGGTCCGCGCCAGATGACAGCTTCCCGGTTGTCAGGCAAAAGAAATCCCAGGGACATGACCCACAGATTGCGGCCCCAGGGAACTGGTTCAATATAATCTTTTTCAATATGCGGTTTTTCTGATGAAAGGCTTAACAGTCTTGGAATGGACGGACCGTGTACGTCCACATCTAGAAGTCCAACCTGAAAACCCTTCATGGCCAAAGCAGCAGCCAGATTAGCGGCCACAGTACTTTTTCCGACTCCGCCCTTGCCGCTCATGACCACCAGCTTGTTTTTGATTTTGCCCATCTTCTGTTTTAATTTGGCATCCTTGTCTTCTTTTTTCTTGTCAGAAGAACAGGCGCATGATGAGGCCATTTTCAGATCCTGCATTGGAAAACCTCCGAAATTGTGTCCGGTGTCCTGCTGTTCCCAGTAACTGAGCATGCTCAGTTGCCGGGAGGCTAAAAAGCCACCGGTTTTTTGGTGTTAAGCCAAAATGTCTTGATTCAAAAAGACAATAACCACGAAGCACTCCCGGACCAGAATCTTAAAGATCCAAGGTCCTGGGCTATTCGTGGTCAATTAAAAGTGATCAGCGACCTTTTTATCACGAGTCTTTCTTTTTTATCACTTCCTGCCTAAGCCAGTCATACCATGAATCAAGACCTTCCCTGGTTTTGGCTGAAACCGGAAAAATCTCGATGTTTTTGTTGAGACTCTTTGCAAAGTTCGATGCCTTTTCCAGACTGAAGTCAACATAGGGCAGAAGATCGGTCTTGTTCAGGAGCATGACCTTTGACTCGGCAAATATAAGGGGATACTTTTCAGGCTTGTCATCTCCCTCCACCACGCTCAGGATGGTGATTTTATAGTCTTCGCCTACGGAAAATTCAGCCGGGCAAACCAGATTGCCAACATTTTCAACAAACAGGATATCCACTTTTTCCAGATCCATCTGTCCGGCAGCTTCCAGGACCATGGAACCGTCCAGATGGCAGCCACCTTCAGTGTTAATCTGTATGGCCTGAGCTCCGGTGGCCGCGACCCTTTCAGCGTCGTTGCTGGTCTGCAGATCTCCCTCGATGACGGCCATGTTAAACTCGCTCTTCAGGTCGGTGAGGGTTTTCTCCAGGAGAGTGGTTTTGCCGGCTCCTGGGGAACTCATGAGGTTCAAGACCAGGATTTTTTTCTCCTGAAACATGGCTCTCAGCTGATCGGATATGCGATCATTGGCTTCCAGGATTTTTCTGACTACCTTGATTTGCATCTTCAATCTCCGATTATGGGTTATCTATAAAGTAAGGTCGACTCTGTGACTGTTGAAGGATCAGCCCATGCCAGGGAATATGCTGGTTATGTTCAACCAGGCAGGGGACCCCTTATTCTGCTTCGATTTCGTCGATATAGAGCTCTTTTCCGGACACAATGTCGTGTCCGAACTCAGCACTGCAGTGCGGACAGGTCATAATCATCAGGTCATCTTCAGGAGAAAACTCCTTCTGGCATTCCCGGCACTTTGCAACCAGGGGAACCTCTTCGATTTCCAGGGCAGAACCCTCTAGGGAGGTCCCGGCGGTCATGGCTTCAAAAGCTGTTTGCAAAGCCTCGGGCACTATGGCTGAAATCCGACCGAATTTGACCTTGATCCTGATGAGCCTGGTCACGTTGTGCTTGGCCATCTCCTGTTCAATAATCCCAACCAGACTGTGGGCAATGGACATTTCATGCATATGCTAAGACCTGTGGGCAACCTGGTTGCCGGTCCAGGCAGGAGATGAAAATATGTCCAGACCTGTCCCATCCCGGCCACCAGGAAGCCCAGGGATTTATAGGTTCAGATTGTAGCTCTTAATAAAGTCCTTGATCCGCTTGGAAGACTGCTCCATCCGGACCTTCAAGGATTTTCTGTATTCAACCAGGTCTACTGTGGATCTGGCAACGCCGGACTTCATGGCTGCCTCTGCCACAGCTGTTGATTCCCATTCAATTATCCTGGGATCAAGTGGTTTGGGAATTACGTAGTCAGGGCCG
The DNA here is from genome assembly GCF_000686525.1 of Desulfonatronovibrio hydrogenovorans DSM 9292. Classification (NCBI taxonomy): domain Bacteria; kingdom Pseudomonadati; phylum Thermodesulfobacteriota; class Desulfovibrionia; order Desulfovibrionales; family Desulfonatronovibrionaceae; genus Desulfonatronovibrio; species Desulfonatronovibrio hydrogenovorans. Next base: position 112,655 of record NZ_JMKT01000016.1, on the reverse strand, counting down.
AATTTCAGCTCCTTTAGTCCATATGCTTCAAGCATTTCTGACGGAACCGGCTCCTTGGCCAGTGCAGCCAGGGCATTGGCTGCGGCGATTTTCATATCTTCGTTGATTTTCCGGGCGTTGACATCCAGGGCTCCGCGAAAGATGAACGGAAAGCCTGAAACATTATTGACCTGGTTGGGAAAATCAGACCGTCCTGTTCCCATAATGCAGGCAGGGCTTGCCTCCATGGCCTCGGGATAGGATATTTCCGGATCCGGGTTGGCCATGGCGAAGATTATGGGAGAATCGGCCATGGTCCTGACCATGTCCTTGTTCAAGAGGCCCTTGACTGAAAGGCCGATGAAGGCATCGGCCCCCTTGATGGTTTCGGCCATTGAACCGAAATCTTTGGTCTGGGCAAACTCCAGCTTGTACTTGTTCAGGTCGGTCCGGCCTTTGTGCAGCAGGCCCTTGGAATCATACATGAAGATGTTTTCAGGTGGAAGCCCCAGGCTGACATAAAACTTGCAGCAGGCAATGGAGGCAGCTCCTGCACCGGAAACGATCATTTTCAGGTTTTCAATCTTCTTGCCGGTGATTTCCAGAGCGTTGAGCAGGCCGGCTCCTGAGATGATGGCTGTACCATGCTGGTCGTCATGAAAGACCGGGATATCCATTTCTTCAATGAGGGTTTCTTCGATCTGGAAGCACTCAGGAGCCTTGATGTCTTCAAGATTGATCCCTCCAAAGGTCGGTTCCAGCATTTTTACAAATTCAATAATTTTTTCCGGGTCTTTCTGGTTGATGTTCAGGTCATAGACATCAATGTCGGCAAAGGCTTTGAAAAGAACACCCTTTCCTTCCATGACCGGCTTTCCGGCCATGGGGCCGATATTGCCCAGGCCCAGCACTGCTGTTCCATTGGATATGACTGCCACCAGATTGGCCCGGTTGGTATACTCAAAGACCTTGGCCGGATTTTCAGCGATTTCCAGGCAGGCCTGCGCAACTCCGGGACTGTAGGCCATGGAAAGATGTTTCTGGTTGGCGCAAGGCTTTACAGGCACGACTTCGAGTTTGCCCTTCCTGCCCATGCTGTGATATTCAAGCGCCTCTTCTCTGGTAAATAAAGCCATTTTTGCCTCCAAATGAGAATTATGCATAAGAAATTTGACGATTTTGCCATATTTGGTCAATGCCGGTCTAAATTCATAGGTCAGATGACCATGGTTTTCAAGCACATATTTTGAGGAAAGATTGGACAGATTCAATAATTTTCAATCATTCAAGGATAATCTGGACTGTCTGGGTCAGTTTCGGATGGAACTTGGCCTTGGCCGGATGAAGCAGGCCATGGCCAGACTCTTTGCCAAGGGATTTGAGGTGACTTCTGCCCAGATTGTGGGGACCAACGGAAAGGGCTCAACAGCAGTTTTTCTGGAGAGTCTGGCCAGGCAGCATGGTCTTAAAACCGGCCTTTACACTTCCCCTCATCTGGTGAGCATGAAGGAAAGGATAAGAATCAGAGGCAGGACTATACCAGATGAAGACTGGCTTCAGGCGGGAAATGAGGTTTTTTCCAAGTGCCATGGGCTTGACCTGACCTATTTTGAGGTCCTGACCCTGATGGCCATGGTGATCTTTCAAAGACAAAAAGTGGAGCTGGCTGTGCTGGAGGCTGGTCTGGGCGGCAGATTTGATGCCACCACAGCCGTTGATCCGGCAGTCAATATCTTTACCCCAATAAGTTTTGATCACACCAAAATTCTTGGAAACAGTCTTGAGAAAATAGCATGGGACAAAGCCGGAGCCATGAAAAAGGGCCAGGTGGTCCTGGCCGGACAGGAACAGAAGGTCATGGAAGTCCTGTTGCAGAGGGCAGCAGATTTGGGGGCAAGTATCTGCCTGGTCAAAGATCATTTTCAGTTTGCAGATCAAGCTGTAAAGCATAGACATGACCCTTTAATGCTCATCAGGGATCTGGACCTGGGACTCAAGGGGGGGCATCAACTGGAAAATGCGGCCTGTGCTTTTCTGGCCTGGAAGGTGCTGGCTGAAGAAAAAGGCTGGAGGCTTGATCCCGGCCTTTGTGCCAGAGCCCTTAAAGAAGTTCACTGGCCGGGCAGGCTGCATGCGGCCCAGGAAAAACCTTTACTGATTCTGGACGGGGCTCATAATGAGCAGGCCCTGAATGCTCTTAAAAAAGCCCTGGATCAGATGGGTGTCAAACCGGAGATCCTTGTTTTTTCCTGTCTTAAAGACAAGGATGTCAGCAGGCTGGCCAAAATAGTGGCATCATTTGATGCCAGAATAATTTTTGTACCTGATATACATGGCAATCCCCGGGCCATGCCCAAGGAGGAACTGGCCCTGATTATCGGCCAAAAGGCCCGTCTCCTGAGTAATGTAAGTCAATTTCTGGCCGGTCTCAAAGATAACGACGGTCCGGTCCTGGTCTGCGGCTCCCTGTACCTGCTGGGTGAGATCTATTCAGAGTTTCCTCAATGGCTGGACAGCCGGGCAGACAGCTCCTGATATTGCCGGCTGAACTGTCTGGATTTTTCAGAACTGATTGATTAAAGTTGATTTTTTAGGTTTCAACAAGAAGTGCTCTGCTCATGTCCCATGGACTTATTTTTGGGAGCGACTCTTTTGGGGTAGATGTTGACTTGAATCCGTCCAGAGGCAACAATCCGGTTCTTAGGTGCACCCACTGGGTGCACATTTGCCGGAGATTCAGGTAGCTCTTGAAAGCTCACCATATATTGCCGGCAGCCATGAGTCTGCCTTTGGGTTTAAAGTCCAGGCGAATGCAAAAACTTGAGAAAAAGGTGTTCTTAGCATGATTTGCCCTTGTAAAATGATGACCGTTTCAGGAGGTTTTCTTGACCAGTTTATACAGACTGCTGCCATCAGTTGACTCCATCCTGGCTTACGTGAGCACTGAAAAGACTTATGGTGATCTGCCCAGGGCCTTTATCAGGGATCTGGTCAATGATTTTCTGGAGGTATGCCGGGAAGAGATCAGGGCCGGAGCAGTTAGAGATGAGCAGGATCTTGATCCTTCAAGGCTTAAGTCCAGGCTTGAGGCATATCTGAAGGTTCAGACCAGACCTCATTTTAGAAGGGTGATCAACGCCACCGGCGTAGTCATCCATACCAACCTGGGAAGGTCCATTCTAAATAAAAAGGCTGCTCAGGCCGTGTGGGAATCCTGCCTGGGTTATTCCAACCTGGAATTTTCTCTGGACACTGGCAAGCGGGGCAGCAGATACAGTCATGTGGAGGAACTTTTGTGCAGAATCACCGGGGCTGAAGCCGGGCTGGTGGTTAATAACAATGCCTCGGCTGTGCTCATAATCCTGGATACCCTGGCCAAGGGAAAGGAAGTGGTTGTTTCCAGGGGGCAACTGGTGGAGATTGGAGGTTCTTTCCGCATTCCAGAAGTGATGGCCAAGTCCGGAGCCATTTTAAAGGAGGTGGGTGCAACCAACCGGACCCATCTCAAAGACTATCAGGCTGCAATTAACGAACAGACCGGAGCCCTGCTCAAGGTGCATACATCCAACTACCGGATCATCGGCTTTCACAAGGAAGTTTCGTTGAAAGAACTGGTTGTCCTGGGAGAGAAATATGGTCTGCCAGTGATTGAAGACATGGGCAGTGGCAACTTTTTTGATTTTGCCGCCCATGGATACCATTTTATGGTTGAACCCACTGTCCAGCAGGTGGTCAAGGACGGGGTGTCAGTGGTTTCTTTCAGTGGCGACAAGCTTCTTGGAGGCCCCCAGGCTGGAATAATTGTCGGCAAAAAGGAATTTATTGATCAGATCAAGAAGAACCCCATGAACAGGGCCATTCGGATAGACAAAATGACCCTGGCCGCTCTGGAATCCACTCTGCGGTTCTACCTGGATCCTCTGGTGGCCATGAAGGAAGTGCCCACCCTGCGCATGATCACCATGAAGGCCGAAGAAATAAAAAAAGAGGCCCATAAACTCAGATCCCGTATAAAAAGAAACCTGGGACAAGAAGTCAAGCTTTCCATATTGCCTGCCCAGTCCAGGGTGGGTGGGGGAGCCTTTCCTGAACAGGATCTACCCACCTGGCTGGTGGGAATCAAAGTCATGTCTCTGACCTGTGACCAGTTGAAGGAAAAATTCCTGCGCACTGACCCGCCCCTTATCGGCAGGATTGAAGACGATTTTTTCTGTCTTGATCCCAGGACCATCAGCAGTGATGAATACAGTCTGGTGTGTGATGTCTTGAAGCAGGCTCTAAAATAGGAGGACTGACCATGGCCATACTGGAGGGAGATTTTAAAAGTCTGGTCCGCAAAAAGATCCTGGTGACCGGGGGAGCAGGATTCATTGGTTCTCATTTATGCCAGAGGCTTGTTGAGCAGGGGCATGAGGTTGTGTGCTGCGATAACTACTTTACCGGTCAAAAGGACCACATCCGGTCCCTGTTGACAAATCCTCAGTTTGAACTCCTGCGACATGACATTACTTTCCCCCTCTACATTGAAGTGGATGAGATATACAACCTGGCCTGTCCGGCCTCGCCTGTTCACTACCAGTTTGATCCTGTCCAGACCACCAAGACCTGTGTGCATGGTGCCATTAATATGCTGGGGCTGGCCAAGCGGGTCAAGGCCAGAATTTTTCAGGCCTCAACCAGTGAAGTGTACGGCGATCCGGAGGTGCATCCTCAGCGGGAGGATTACTGGGGATGGGTCAATCCCATAGGTCCCAGATCCTGTTATGACGAGGGCAAGAGATGCGCTGAAACTCTTTTTTTCGACTATCGGCGTCAGCACAATCTGGAGATCAAGGTGGCCAGGATATTCAATACCTATGGCCCCAGAATGCATCCCAATGACGGCCGGGTGGTGAGCAACTTTATCATGCAGGCCCTCTACAACAAACCCATTACTGTATTTGGAAAGGGGGAGCAGACCAGGTCGTTCTGCTTTGTGGACGATCTGGTTGAAGGTTTTCTCAAGTTCATGGCTTCACCGCCTGGACTTACGGGTCCGGTGAATCTTGGCAACCCTGTGGAAATAACCATTCTGGAGCTGGCTGAAAAAATTATTGCCATGACCAGGTCAGAATCAAGGATTGTGTTTAAGCCCCTGCCCAGAAATGACCCCAGGCGCAGAAGACCGGACATCACCCTGGCCAAAGAAAAGCTTGGGTGGGAGCCAAAAGTGGATCTAAAGAGCGGCCTGGAAAAGACCATTGAATATTTTAAACAGCTGATCCAGGACCAACCCTCTGTTTGAGCTGAGAGCACGGGCTGAGGGCAGTTTTTGACTGTCATAAAGCAATAGATAATTTATATAAAAAAATACGGAGTTTTAAATGGAGTTTGAACCCAAGAACTGCTGGGAAGTTTTTAAAAGTAAAAAACACGTTTCAGCCATGGACAGGCTGGCTGATCAGTATATTGACTTTTTGAGCCGGTGCAAGACTGAACGCGAAACCGTGGACTGGATTGTGAAAAGGGCTGAAGGGTCTGGGTTCAGACCAGGTTTTTCCAGTGCCGGATTCATGAAAGTTCATAAAGGCAAAAGCTTGATCATGGTCAGAAAGGGGAAAAAGCCCCTGGCTGAAGGCCTGAGGATCCTTGGAGCCCATGCAGACACACCAAGGCTTGATCTGAAACAAAGGCCCCTGTATGAAGAATGCCGGGTCAGCCTGGCCAAGACTCATTATTACGGTGGAATCAGAAAGCATCAATGGCTGGCCAGACCCCTGGCCCTGCATGGGGTGATAGTCAAGACCGATGGAACCAGGATCAACGTCTGCATCGGCGAAGACCAGCTTGATCCTGTTTTGACCATAGCCGACCTGCTTCCCCATTTGGCCTACAGACAGATTGAAAAGAAATTGTCCGAAGCCTTTGAAGCTGAAAAACTGAATGTAATCCTGGGGCATGTCCCTGAATTGTCGGCCAAGGACAAGGAAAAAAAATCAGCAAGGCATAATGTTTTGAAGATCCTCAAGCAGCGTTTCGGGATCATTGAAGAGGACCTGTACAGTGCAGAGCTTCAGGCGGTTCCGGCTGGCCCGGCCAGATATGTGGGGCTGGATAAAGGGCTGATCGGAGGCTATGGCCATGACGACCGGGTCTGCACCTTTACCGGATTTGAGGCCTTTCTAAAACAGGACAGTCCTGAATATACCCAGGTCCTTCTGATCTGGGATAAAGAGGAGATCGGGTCTGAGGGTTCCAGCGGAGCCAAGTCCCTGTTTATGGAATACTCCATAGAAGACATTATTGATGCCTGGGAGCCTGATACAAGAATCCGGACCGTGTTTGAAAACACCAGGGCTGTTTCGGCTGATGTGCATGCGGCCATGGACCCGGATTATCAGGATGTTCACGAAAAGCTCAATGCCTCACTCCTTGGATATGGACCGGTATTCTGCAAGTTCACCGGACACCGGGGCAAGGTGGGAGCCAACGATGCCCATGCCGAGTATGTGGGCTGGTTGAGGGGCATCCTGAACAAGGCCGGGATTCCCTGGCAGATGGCTGAAACAGGCAAGGTGGACCTGGGCGGGGGAGGAACCGTGGCCAAGTTCCTGGCAGTTTACGGAATGGACATTATTGATTTTGGTCCCGGAGTCCTGGGCATGCACAGTCCCTTTGAGATCTGCAGCAAGGCTGATGTGTATGCTACCCTGCTGGCCTATGAGCAGTTTTTAAAGAACTAGGGACTGCTTCTGAATGGGGTTTTTCTGGTGTCTTTGATTTCTAATGGATTTTAATTCCCACCGGGTTTAGTTGATTAGTTCGGGGCAGGACCTGGATTCAGGCAATCCCTTTGGAGCTGATCACAAGGAAAGCTTTTTCTGAGGAGACATAATGCCGGTAATCATGGGTACGGCCGGGCATATTGATCATGGCAAGACCACCCTGATCAAGGCCTTGACCGGAATAGAGTGTGATCGTCTGGTTGAGGAAAAGAAAAGGGGAATCACCATTGAACTGGGTTTTGCCTTTATGGACCTGGACAAGGATTTCCGTTTGGGCATCATTGACGTTCCCGGCCATGAAAAATTTGTCAAAAACATGGTTTCCGGGGCTTCGGGTATTGATTTTGTCCTGCTGGTCATAGCAGCTGACGAAGGAGTAATGCCCCAGACCAGGGAACATCTGGATATCTGCACCCTTCTTGGGATTGAAACCGGTCTGGTGGTTTTGACCAAGACCGACATGGTGGATGAGGAATGGCTGGAGCTGGTTCAGGAAGATGTGAGCGAGTATCTTCAGAACTCCTTTCTGGCTGATGCCCCGATTATCCCGGTTTCTGCCCATACTGGACAGGGTCTTGAGGACCTTAAGTCCCAGCTGAGAGAAATTGCTTCATCCTTTAAGCCCCATCGCCGTTCCGACCTGTTTCGTCTGCCTGTTGACCGTATTTTTTCCATGAAGGGACATGGTACGGTTATCACTGGGACCACGGTTTCCGGAAAAATATCCGTTGGTGAAGACATCATGATCTATCCTTTGGAGATAACCTCCAAAGTCCGGTCGCTGCAGGTCCACGGGGAGCAGAGACAGGACAGTCAGGCAGGAATGCGCACAGCGGTCAACCTCCATGGTCTCGAAAAAGAGGACCTGGAAAGGGGGTTTGTGCTTGGCAGGCCGGACACTCTTTTCCCCAGCCAGGTATGGGACCTGGAACTCAGTTATCTGCAATCCGCGCCTAAGCCGCTTAAGCACAGGACCCAGATCCATTTTCACCATGGCTCCAAAGAGGTCCTGGCCAGGATTTATCTGCTGGACCGGGACAAGGTTGAACCGGGGGAAAAGTGCGTCTGCCAGGTCAGGTTTGAAGATCCCATGGCCGGAGTTTACGGGGACCGATGTGTATTGCGTTCTTTTTCACCGTTGCGGACCATTGCTGGAGCCCGGATCATCAATCCGGTAGGCGGCAAAATCAAGCGGTTTTCCCGCGATGTCCAGATCCTGGAAAAGCTGGCTCAGGCCAGGGCCGAGGAAGTTATCCTGCTTCAGCTCGAACTGGCCGGGAGTCGGGGACTTTCCCAGGCCCAGCTGGTGATAATGACCGACATGGAAGTCAAGGAGCTGGAAAAAAAGCTTCAGATTATGGGGGGAAGGCAGGAGGTTTTTCTCTTTGACAAGGACAAGCGGATCTACGTGTCCGGGGATATGGTCCGGGAAATAGAAAAGAGCATGATGGAGCGTCTGGAGCAGTTTCATTCGGACAACCCCATCAGGGAAGGTTTGTCCAGGGGAGAATTGTCCGGCAAGTGGGCCAGGGACATCCCGGAAAAACTCTTCTTTTCTGTCCTGGAAAGACTGATCCGCCAGGAACAGATCATATCCGAGCAGGAATATTTAAGACTGCCAAGTCACAAAGTGTCTCTGGCCGCTGATCAGGAAGAGCTCAAGAAAAAAATCATGTCTGCGTACAACAGTTCAGGGATCCAGCCCCCCACAGTCAAAAAGCTGCTTGAAGACCTTGACCTGAAGATGAAGGAAATTGCTCCGGTACTCAGGATGTTGCAAAATCAGGGCAGCCTGGTCAAGATTAATGAGGACTTTTATTTTTCCAGCCAGGCTGTTGAGGACCTGAAAACCAGGATCGTGGGCTTTTTTAAGTCCAACGAGGAAATGGGCCCGGTGGAGTTCAAAGAAATCACCGGGTTGTCCCGCAAGTTCGCCATCCCCCTGCTTGAGTTCATGGACAAAGAAAAGCTGACCATCAGAGTGGGGGATAAGAGAAAGCTTCGCGGCCGGGGGTGATTTCAGGCCAGGGAAAAAAATGCGAATTCTGAATATCAGCGGAACCCATTTTGTATCCTCGTTCAGGTTGCTGGGACACCAGGTTCTCAGCATCGGCCTGTCAACAGATTGTGATGTGCCCATCACCAATCCCCTGGATATCAGAGGTCTCTGGAATGTTCTTGACTCAAAAGGGTTCTACCCGGATCTGGTCTTCTGGAACGATACCTGTCGGCCGCCTGAGGTATTCGGGATTGAAAGGCTTCCCGGGGTAACCATAGGCTTGACAATTGATCAGTACTGCAATCCCTGGCATATTCCCTACAGCTGGGCCTTTGACTGTCTACTGGTGGCACAGAAGGACTATCTTCATTTCTTTTCCGACCATCGTCTGCCCAGGAAGTCCATCTGGTTTCCTCTTTTCTGCAATGAACAAAGGGACAAAGACCATGGTCTGGAAAAAGATATCCCGGTAAGTTTTGTTGGTACACTGAACCCACCTCTAAATAAGGACCGAACGGTCTTCTTAAAAGAATCACCCCCTGTACATGCATCAGGGCAAATACTCGGAAGTGTTTTCCAGAAGCATGATAGTACTCAACCAAAGCGCTGTGGGCGAGCTTAATTTCAGGCTGTTTCAGGCGGCCTGCTGCGGAGCTGCCGTGTTGACCGAGGATACCGGCAACGGGCTGTTAGACCTGTTTGTTCCTGGAGAAGACATCCTGGCTCCCTATGAACGCGGCAATCCGGTACATGCAGCCAGGGCTGCCAGGGCTGCCCTGGAAGACCCCGAAAAAATCAGGGAAATAGCCAAATCCGGGCAGCTTAAAGTTAGAAGAGAACACAGCGTAACAGTCAGGGCCAAAAGGATAGTCAGCCTGGCTGAGCGGCTGATACATAACAGATCCAACTCCTGGAGAAAGGAAAATCTTAAACTCATTGACCAGGAGTTAAGGAAGAGTTTTGTTTTTCTTGCCTCTGACGACCAGCTCCCTTTATCCAGGGAGTTAAGGAGATTCTATCTGGATCTTGCCCAGGGTACATCCTGAGCCAGCTGCAGGAAAAAAGGACAGCTAAAATCCCGCAGGCACGGGCCATAATCATGGAGAGGATGAAAATGTCTGCATCAACCAGCACTGACCACTCCTTGAGCTCTGAAGAGTTTGTGCAGCTGCAAAAGGCGGTTGAACAGTTCAACAATAAAGCCTTTTATGCCTGTCATGAGACTCTGGAAGAGCTCTGGCTGGCAGATAAATCCAGTCAGCGTGATGTTTATAAGGGGATTCTGCAGATTGCAGTAGCTCTTTTCCACATGGAGCGAAATAATATCAGGGGAGCAATGAGGCTCTTGGAATCAGGAACAGGGCTGATCAGATCTTTTGAACCGGAATGGTCCGGGCTGGACACCCAAAGGCTGGGCAGTGATTCCAGGGAGCTTTTAAACTACCTGGCAACAGGCGGTGATATCCATGATCCAGCAGTTCCGGTTCCCACTATCCACTGGGTTGGCAGCAGCCTGGAAAAGCCTTAACATGGATGTTTTTTATCTGATTAAAAAAGACCCTGTTTTTCATCCGGAGGCAGCTTGGCCTCCGGATGAAAAAACCGGTTAAATGGCAATGATCATGGAGTTCTGACCCAGACCGGATTGGTCATAGCCAGGTTGCCCTGCTTATCTTCAACCACCAGAGCGTACCATGTGTCGTTTTCAGGGGTCAGGGCGGCAGAAACGATCTTTTGTCCTGCCCCGTCCAGGTCCTGCTTGTATACTGCCCCCTCGATCTCTCCATCTTCATTAATACTTGAACCACTGGATACCACAAAGGCCTTTTTCAAGCCATTGACTGACAATGCTTCAAACCTGAAGTCAAAGGTGTCTGAGGAAAGCTGGACAGTACTTCCGAAGTCGTACTCCGGATAGATGATAGGTCCGTATGAAGCATAGGAACGGCCCTTTTTCAGGGATTCGTAGAACTTTTCCAGGCTGAATTGACCATTTACCCTGGCGATGGTCCTGATGTTGCCTGAAGGATAGAGCCAGACATCATGGACGTCGCTTCCTCCGGCCAGATAATATCGTTCATTGTTGGTCCAGAAATCCCAGGTTCTTTGCAGGGCCTTGTAGTTATCCCTGTCGGCTATGGCACCGTTGATCTCAATGAGATCGAAATCCGGGTCCCATCCCCCTGGGGCCATTCCCTGGTCCAGGCTGTGGAAGTAGCCATAGGTGATGTAGGGATGGGCGATCATGATCAATGCATCCAGTTCCCTGGCCTTGGCAAATATTTCGCTGACCTTGGCCGATGGATCAATAAACACATCTTGACCACCCAAGGGTATGGGCAGAACATTGATATGTCCCCAGTTAGGCGAGACCTCAATTCCGGATATGGATGGCACATCCCTGGACTGGGCAAGCTTTTTGATCTTAAGGTTATTGGCAATGGAGTCATGGTCGCTGACAAAAATGATGTCCAGTCCGCTGGCCAGCTGGGATCTGACCATGTATTCCGGCGGTGTGACCCCATCCAGGATGTCTGAATGGTGGTGGAGATCTGATGAGTACCACCCTGATGCCGGGAGATCCAGGATGATTTCCAGCTCCTGGCTTAGATCATGGGTTCCAGATGGCTCCACCGAAACCTTGAGAGTTTCACCTTTTGAGATGAATCCCTGCCCGTGAGAAACTGTCAGTTCGTAGTCACCAGGAGCAACTACAAAATTTGCCTTGCCAGGGTTGTCAAGTTCAGTGAAAAAAGTCCTGGCTCCAACATATTCTACAAGTATTTCCGGTCCCTGGGTGACTTCAATCCGAGCATCCACAGGTTCTTGACTGTCTTTCTCAGTCACCTTTAAGTTTACGTTTCCGCCTTTTTCAATATCATTGAAGTTCAGCTCCATGCCCTGGTCCAGGCGGACCTGAGCCTTTTGCTTGGAAGTCAGGGAGTATCCTTTGGCTACTGCATGGACCTGGTATTCTCCTGGGGGCAGGTTTATTTCATAAGCCCCTTTGCGCCCAACAGTCCAGGCATAAAGGAGGTCCTTTCCTTCCGGTGTAGGCCTTTCAAAAATGACCACCGGACTGTCAATCAGGTTGCCATCAACAGACTTTACAGTCCCGCTCACTCTACCATAAGGCTCACCTTTGATGGCCAGGTTGCTCTCCACGACCTGGGCCGTGCTTCCCATATCTTCGAACTGTATCCAGGCGTCAAGTACAACATGATCACCAGGTTTCAGGGTTTGGTTCTGATAAAGGTCTCTCCAGCCAGTTCCCCAGGCAAAGTCTGTAACCCCTGGATAGTGGAGGGCCAGAGTGAAATTTTCGTCGTAACCCAGGACATAGTCCCCAAACCATTCTTCGGCTTTCTGACCATAGCCCCTTTCAGTCGTACCCCAGGGACCAAACATGTATCCGCTGAGGGTGCACAGAGAATAGCCAGCCAGAAGATCTTCGTAAGTCTTGTCACTGTTATTGGTCATGGAGGTGGAAACCTGCAGGGTCCTGCTGCCGGATTCAACAGTATAAGTGGTGACCAGATCTATGCCCTGATCATAATCCCTTCTGACTTCAATGACTGCAGTATCAGCGGTGCTTTCCAAAACATTGACTTCCTGGTAGGTGCTGGGCCAGGCTGACCAGCTGTGAGGCAGGAAATCAATGAGGGCGGTACGGTTGTCAGTCCACTGGCCGTCGACAAAGATGGCTGAATCAACTATTGACCCATGCGGAACACCCCATGGAGGAGTTGTACCTATAGCAAAGGAGATCTTATAGAACTCATTTGATACAGTTAGATCTTCTTCATGAAGAGCTATGCCGTTGACGATATCCGTGGGCCCGGTTTTAACCTCGACTCCCTGGGGGGAGGCAAAGGCTTGCCCGGAGACACTTGTCGCCAGGAGAATAAGTGAACAGAAAAAAAGCAGTAGGTTTTTCATGCTTACCTCATAAAATAGTATTTGGTTTATTGTTAAGACCAGATTACCCAAAAGTAACTGAATGTCTTATAGCTCCCTCCTTTAATTGATGGTTTTTTGTTTACTGGCAGTCTTTGTCCGTTTTTATGACCAAAGACTAGAGAGAGAAACTCCTGTCCAGGGGCACCCCTGTTTTTTCCAGGATGTCTCTGGCAGGCAGGCCTTTCTCATCCCAGCCTCTGATTTTGTAGTAGTCCTGGATCAGGTATTTCATATCTTTTTGAGAAATCCTGTGACCCTTGTATGGTCCGCTTTTAAGAGGTTCTTCAACAAATCTGCGGGGAAGCTTTTCATCTGAGGTGTCCATGCCTTCCCTGATGTTGAACAGCCGGGTGGTATTCCAGATTCTTTCACCCAGGTGGTTGAAGAATGATCCGTCCACATCAGTACCTGCGGCTGCATTCAAAAGCAGGGCATAGGTGTCCGGGGTTACGCCCATGGCCCCGAAGTCGCATTTGACCAGACAGTCGGTTCCGGCCAGGTAGTTCTGCAGGGAAAAAACCAGCTCAGCCTTGCCTTCCAGATCCAAAGCCTTGACCGGTTTACCTTTCCACTCCATGCCAGTAGCTTCATATCCAACTGGAAATCCCCGCTGATGGCAGGCTCCGCGGTCAGCAGTCATGTAGGCCAGGCCCATGCCGGGTGTACCTCTGGGTCCCCAGGCCGGCATTTCCATGCCCTTGACGTGCAGGGCCAGAGACTCGGCTTCATCCCCGAGCTCCTGGGCCGCTTTTTTTACCCCCATGGCCAAAAGTTCGCCCAGTTTACCCTTTTTGTGGGCAATCAGTCTGATCAGTTGGGCAGCTGCCTGGACATTGCCAAATTCCAGCTTGAGTTCAGACAGGTGACTGATCAGTCCCCTTTCTGCTGCTTCAAAGGCAAAGCTCAGGCTGGCCCCGGCAGAGATTGTGTCAAGACCCAGCTCATCGCAGAGCCTGTTCAGATGGGCCACTGCCCTGGGGTCTCCGATTTCCAGGTTGGTCCCAAGCATGGCAGCAGTTTCATATTCCACAATATCCGTGACAAAAGAGGCGAATTTGCCGCTTCGAACCGCACCCATCTGGGAACAGGCAATAGGACAGCCAAAGCAGGCCGATCTGCTCAGCCATAGTTTTTTTGCCTGCCCCTTGTCGCCCAGTTTGGCAGCCAGGGGCGAGGTTCCATCTGAAAAATTTCTGGCCGGGATCAGTCCGGTTTCATTGGCAAACTCAACTGATCCGGCAGTGCCGGTGGCCATTAGTCCCTGGCAATCCAGGCTCTGGGCAACTTCCTCATTGGCCCTGGTGACTGCCTCATTAAAGGCCTTGTGATCAAAGATTCTGACCAGCTGGTTGCCTTTAACGGCTAAGGCCTTGAGGTTTTTTGAACCCATGACTGCTCCGGCTCCGCCGCGGCCGGCCTGGCGGTTGGGATCGCAGCAGATCAGGGCGTAGGGAACCATGTTTTCACCTGCTGGTCCGATGGTGGCGGTTTTCAGTTCAGAGTCACGGTGGATTTTTTTTATGTTCAGGCTGCTTTCAATGGCTCCCTGTCCCCAGATATCTTTGGCCGGCTTCAGGGTTGGACCGGTGTGATCCAGGTGCAGATAGACCGGTTCAGGTGATTTTCCAGTGAAGATGAGTCCGTCATAACCAGCATACTTTATTTCCGGTCCAAAATATCCGCCAAAGTAGGAATCCAGAAAGGAATTGGTCAAAGGGGACTTGGTCACTACACAGGCCCGCATGGCTGGAGCAGAGGTGGAGGTCAGGGGTCCTGTCAGGAACATGAGCACATTTTCCGGCCCAAGGGAGTCAGCCTTGTCAGGAACAAGATCCAAGAGGAGTTTGGCTCCAATCCCTTTTCCGCCGATGTATGACCTGGTCAGCCAGGAAGGCAGAGCAGTATCGTTAAATTTTCCTGTGCTAAGATCAATGTGCAGAATTTTTCCCATAAGTGAATTAGAAGACATTAGATACTCCGGCTTTTATTCCTGACTTAATATTTCCAGGGCGTTGAAGGGACAGGCCCTGACGCACTCAGGGTCGCCTCCGCAGAGATCGCATTTGAAAGCCTTGCCTGTATCAGGGTCTTCGTGGATCATTTCTAAAGGACAGTACTTGGCACATAATCCGCAGGACACACACTTGGCCTGGTCGATGACTACGGTTTTGTTTTGATCATCTCTGGTAATAGCTTTGGCAGGACATACCTTGAGACACATGGGATGAACGCAGTGTTCGCAGACAACCGGAATATGGGCCAGGTTTTCCCACACGTGCTTTATTCTGATCATGGACTTGTTGGGATTAAATCCACCGAACATATGCATGGAACAGGCAGACTTGCATAGTGAACACCCTGTACAGAGATCAAAGTGAGTCCGAATGAATCTCTGTGGCCTGGGCTTTTTCATGGTCAGCTCCGAAAAATGCTAAAGGATAAGGTTGATTGATACGACATCACCCCAAAGACATGAAAGAAGGTAATTCATGTGTCTGGGACAGGTTCGCGGTGTGCTATAAGCTTTGGTATTGAAAAACAGCCAGGACCTGATGACCAGGAAGGAATCAGGCCCTGGCTGGATAGTCATTTTTTTAATTAGTTGGCTATGGCAGCTTCCACAATCGGCAGAGCGGGTTCACCGTCCACAGTGGTTACCCCATCCATCCAGCTCCTGTAGACCTCAGGGTTGCTACGAAGCCAGGCCAGGCCCGCATCCAAATGTTCCAGGGTGTTGTCTTCGTGGAGCATGGTCATGGCTTCATTGACCATGTCAATGGGTACGAGAAAGTTGTTCAGGAATTTGGCTACATTGGGCTGTTCCTGATCAAATCCGGATCTGATGTTGATGTAAACTGTAGCTGTTCCGTCATTCTCGCCAAAGGTGGTTTCATCGCTGCCTTTAAGGTACTGCATGTCAATGATGTTGTTCATCCAGTGTGGGGACCAGCCCAGAAAAACAATCCACTCCTGGTTTCTGGCGTAGCTCTGGACCTGGGAGAGCATGCCGGTTTCACTGGAGGGTATGAGTTCAAAATCACCCAGGCCGAACATGTTCTCGTTGATCATCATTTCAATGACTTCATTGCCATCATTGCCTTCTTCAATGCCGTAGATTCTGTGGTCCAGCTTGTCAGCGAATTTGGCAATGTCTTCAAAGTGCTGCAGACCGCCTTCATAGGCATAGGTGGGAACGGCCAGGGTGTACTTGCAGTTTTCCATGACCGGATCAAGCTGTTTTACATTGCCGCTTTCAAAGTGAGGTGCGGCAATGCTTTTCATGGTGGGCATCCAATTGCCCAGAAACACGTCTGCTTCATTGGTGGCCAGGGCCTGATAGGCAATGGGCACGGAGAGCATCATGCTGGTGGCATCATAACCCAGTTTGTTCAGGATGAATTCAGCCACTTCGGTTTTAACCGAGACACAGGTCCATGGAACGTATACGAATCGGACCTGGTCTTTGGCCCAGGCATTGGAAGAAAAGCCCAGAGTCAGTAGAAAAGTTAAAATCACCAGTGTTCTCATCAGTTTTTTTCCCATCTTAAAAGCTCCTTGGTTGATGGTTGTCAAAATATAAAACAATTATTTTGGGTGCTTGTAGAAATCCAGATCGGATTTGGGCAGAGGCGTATTGCCCAGGATAATGTCAGCAGCCTTTTCTCCGATCATGAGAACAGGGGCGCAGATGTTGCCGTTAGTTATCTCGGGCATAATGGATGCATCCACAACCCTTAAGTTTTCAACTCCGTGGACTTTGAGCTTGCTGTCTACCACAGACATATCATCATAGCCCATTTTGCAGGTGCAGCTGGGATGGTAGGCACTTTCACCCTCCCTGGCCACGAAATCCAGGATCTGTTCATCAGTCTTGACGCCTTCACCCGGGGAAATTTCTTTTTCCCTCAATTGGTCAAAGGCTTTCTGGCTGAAGATTTTTCTGGCGCATTTTATGGCCTCCACCCATTCCTTGCGGTCTTTTTCCGTGGAAAGGTAGTTGAACAGGATTTTGGGGTATTTCGTTGGATCACTGGAAGTAATTTTTACGTATCCCTTGGCATCACTATACATGGGGCCCACATGGACCTGAAATCCGTGACCTTCACTGGGCGCTGTGCCGTCGTAGCGAATGGCTATGGGCAGAAAGTGGAACTGGAGATTGGGGTAGTCTACTTCGTCGTTGCTGCGGATGAATCCCCCGGCTTCAAAGTGGTTGCTGGCGCCTATGCCCTTTTTGGCAAACAGCCATTCCAGTCCGATTTTGGGCATGTTCCAGGGCTTTAAGGCCGGGTACAGGCTGACCGGTTTTTTGGCAGCGCACTGGATGTATACTTCCAGATGATCTTTGAGGTTTTCACCCACTCCTGGCAGATCCATAACCACTGGTATATCCAGGGCTTTAAGATCGTCTCCGTTTCCAATGCCTGACAGCTGCAGGAGCTGTGGGGAATTAATAGCACCTCCGCAGCAGATGATTTCCTTGCCATGGACAGTATATTTGTTTTTCCCTTTCATGTATTCTACTCCAACGGCTCTTTTGCCCTTGAAAAGAATCCTGGTGGTTAAAGCCTTGCTTATGACTTTAAGGTTGGAACGATGCATTACAGGGTGCAAATAGCCTCTGGCCGTGCTCCAACGTCTGCTGCGGTAGGTGGTGCTTTCAAACTTGGCAAAGCCTTCCTGCTGATAACCGTTGACGTCTTTGGTCAGGGGATATCCGGCCTGCTGAACCGCCTTGAAAAAGGCGTCAAACAAGGGATTATCGCACTTTGGCGTAGTCAGGTACTGTCGTCCGTTATCCCCCTGATAGGCGTCGGCTCCTTTGAGCCTGTATTCCATTTTCTTGAAGTAGGGCAGGCAGTGGGCGTAATCCCATTCTTCCAAGCCTTTGATGGCTCCCCATTTTTCATAATCCATGGCATTGCCCCGGATGTGAATCATGCCGTTAATAGAGCTTGAACCTCCAAAGACCTTACCCCTGGGCTGGGCAATTCGACGGTTGTGCATGTATGGTTCGGGTTCGGATTCATAGGCCCAGTTGTAAAATTTATTGGTCAGGTTGAAAGACAAGGCTGAAGGCATGTGGATCCTGAAGTCAAGGCGATGGTCCCGGCGACCTGCTTCCAGGACCAGAACCTGGCGGTCCGGGTCGGCACTGAGGCGGTTAGCCAGGATGCTTCCGGCTGTTCCTGCTCCAATAATGATGGCGTCGTATTTCTTTGGCATATTTTCTCCCTGTGAGTTTTTCGGGTTGACAGTGTTTTGATGACGTTGGTTTTTACAAAAAAGCGGTAATTCTTTTCTTTTTGTTCTTTAGCCTGGCAAGGCCAGGCAGCCAGGCTGATCTATTCTGAACTGTCCGGGGGCTGAGGGCTGGTTTGGTCTAAAGTCCTGGCAGACAGCTCTTTTTGGATCTGTTCCGCTTTTTTTCTCAAAATCATATAGTGATAGCTGATAAACGATTTGGCCTTGATGGGATCAGAAGCAGCGATTTCTCTGGCAGTGTCCTGCCAGTTTTTGACAGCATAGTTTCTGTACTCATGATCTTCATAAAGGGCATTGTCCATGGAACTGAACCCCAGCTGGACCGCGCGCATAATCCATTCAAAAATAGGATTCTTGGTCATCTTGGCAAAAAGAATATTCAGTTCCTTGTCCAGCTCTACCAGCTCTTCCTGGCTGGTCCCGTTGTTTTTGACAGCCTCAGCCAGTTGGTCTGCTTTAGTGCTGAGCAGTTTTTTTTCTTCAACACTGCCCTTGGCAATGGCCAGGTCGGTTATAACGTAGTCAATGCTTTCTCTAAACTCGATAAGATGCATTGGATCTGTCTGGTTCTGGCGAAGGAAAAGGGCAAAAGATTCACTGACGCTGACCACTTCAAGATTCTTAATGTAAGCCCCGCCTTTTGCCCCTTTTCGGATTTCTATCAGCCCTTTGTGCTTAAGCACCTTGAAGGCCTCACGGACAACTCCACGTCCGGTTTTGAAAAGGTTCTGAAGCTCGCGCTCGCTGGGCAGCCTTTCTCCAGGCACGATACTGCCGCTTAAGATGGCCGCCTGGATCTGCAGGGCTATGTCCTCGCCTGCCCGTCCGGCTTTGACCGGTTCAAAAAGATGTTCAACTCTCACTGGTTTTCCTTATTAATGGGCCTACCATTTTTTGGGTCTTGCTGAAAGATGTTCTGAGGATTTATCTTAAAACATATTTAAATGACTAGTATTACCCGCAGCTTGGGTCTTTTGTCTTGCTTAATGGTCAGACCATTATATGGGTTGAAAAAGTTTTGTCAACCTCATCCTGGTGGTGGACAGCAGGTTAGAATCGGTGTGGACATGTCCTGGACATTGGATCTTTACAGGATATCCTGTTCTAGGGTACTATTTTTTATGATCCACCCAGAGTCCGATAAGCTGGTCAAGAGCTATTCTGGGCTGGATGGACAGTATGATAGCGGACCTTGATCTTTTGATATCTCAAATAAGCATCAGTAAACCAGGATCAACAAGTTAATGTCATTTTTCAGTTCGCAGCCTCTGGGTCTTCGCACTACCACCCCCTTGACTGATAAGGAGTTTGAGGAACTGCGCTCTTTTATCTACCAGCTGGCCGGGATAGATGTTCCCAAGCAAAGAAAGTATCTGCTTGAAAACAGGCTGCGTTCAAGGATTATTGAACTCAAGCTCAAGAGTTTTTCCGAATACTATCAATATCTTCGTCATGGTGCAGACAGAAAACAGGAAATAGAGGTCTTCTGTGAAAAGATGACCACCAATGAAACCAGCTTTTTTCGGGATCAGAAACAGTTGGATGTGTTCAGGGATTCCATCCTGATGCCCACTCTTGACGAGCAGAAAAACTCAGGCAGAAAAAGTCTGAATATCTGGTCAGCTGGCTGTTCGTCAGGTGAAGAGCCCTACACACTGAGCATGATGCTTCATGAAATTCTCAAGCTGGGCATAATCGGATGGAAAATAAGGATTACTGCCAATGATATATCAAGCGCAATGATTGAGAAGGCAAAGCAGGGTCTTTATAATGATTATTCACTTCGCAATACCCCCAAAGACATCATAGCCAGATATTTCACCAAGGAGCCGGGCGGATACCGAATCCATCCCAAGGTCCAGAAAAATGTCAATTTTCAAAAGATTAACCTGAACGATACTGCTGCCTTGAAAACCATCCCAAGATCGCAGATCGTATTTTGCCGCAATGTGATTATTTATTTTGACCTGGCCATGAAAAAGAAGGTCATAAATGCCTTTTACGACAACCTTCAGCCTGGTGGATATCTCATCCTCGGCCACTCAGAGTCACTGCACAGTATAACCAACATATTTCAGCCTGTGAGAAAACCCGGAGGAATGGTCTATCAAAGAATGGAATAGGCCCGGAGTAGAATGTGACTGACTTGATTGAAGCTTATTTTGGCCATCAGCTGGTGGTTTACGTTGAAATTTGGAGGTTCAGGAGTGAAAAAAGTCTGTACTGAGCACCTTCAGCCTGGAATGGAGATAGGCAAAGACGTGCCTGGAGTGGATGACAGTGTTTTCATTCCCAAGGGTACTCTTTTGTCCGTTGGACATATCCAGGGTCTGATTGATCTGGGCATCAGCTGGGTCCGTGTCATATCTCAAGGGGAGCAAGAGGATCTGGAAGACCTGGCCAGGCGCTGCCAGGAGCATGTCCGGCCATATTTCAATTATGTTGATCCGGAC
This sequence comes from Desulfonatronovibrio hydrogenovorans DSM 9292, assembly GCF_000686525.1. NCBI lineage: Bacteria > Pseudomonadati > Thermodesulfobacteriota > Desulfovibrionia > Desulfovibrionales > Desulfonatronovibrionaceae > Desulfonatronovibrio > Desulfonatronovibrio hydrogenovorans. Next base: position 92,235 of record NZ_JMKT01000016.1, on the reverse strand, counting down.
AGCCCAGTCTTCAACAGCCTGTACAGGGAGGTCCTGGAGAGTACCATGTCCCGCCTGGTCCAGGCCGGTGACTGGGTCCTGCCATGCGGGCATGAATTCCGGGCCACTGAACATCAGGGGATGCGGGATCTTTTCTTTAAGGAAGAGGGAGGTCCTGAGGATATTGTCAGCCATGAGATGGAGCTGATTTCAGTTCCAGATACCTATTTCAGGTTGCAGGAGATTTTAAAGTCTCCGGACAGTTCAGCCCGGCATGTAGCCGATGTTGTGCGTCTGGACGTCAATCTTACCGCCAAGCTGTTGCGTCTTGTCAACAGCCCCATATATGCTTTCCCATCTCAGGTAGATTCAATTGAAAGGGCTGTGGCCATCATCGGAGTAGAGGGTGTATCCAGTCTGGCCCTGGGGATTATCGCCATGCCCATGTTCAAGGACATTCCCTCGGACCTGATGGATGTGTCTACTTTCTGGCGCCACTCCATAAGCTGCGCTATTTTTTCCAAGGAACTGGCCAGGTTGTGCGGGTTCGAGGGCGAGCAGTTTTTTACTGCCGGGCTTTTGCATGATGTGGGGCGTTTATTGCTTTTGAAAAACCTTCCCCAAGCTTACCTGCAGGTTCTGCTTCATGCCAGAGGAAATACTCTTCCCCTGCCTGAGGCTGAAGAAGTTATTCTTGGCTTCAATCACGCCGGACTGGGAGAAAAACTCCTGAGGGCCTGGGGCTGTCCGGACAGGCTGGCCAGCCTGGTTGGCAATCATCATCAGGCCAAAGGTTCAGACCTGCCCCGCCAGGCCGCAATAATCCAGCTGGCCGACAATATGGCTGTGGCTTTTGCTATTGCCGGAGGCTGGAGTTATGTTTTGCCTGGAATGGAGGATGATTTCTGGCAGGAACTGAAGCTCGGCACAAATCAAGTGGTTGATCTTTTCCAAAAGCACGGGGAAGCCTTGAGACAGGTTTCCCACATGCTTATTTGAGTATCCAGGCCAAGAGGCCTGGGTTTTGCCCGGAAAAAATTGCCATTTAACAGTTGACCCTGAAAAAAGTGGAGTCCATTATAACTCCATGGCTGAGCAATACAATGTCGAATTCATAAACCCGGTTCTAAACGCAGTCCAAAGTGTCCTCTCCAGTATGGCGAATATCGAGGTTGTTCCTGGAAAGCCTTACCTGAACAAAAAAAGAACATCTGTCGGCGATATCACTGGTCTTTTGGAAATAGATGGCTACTCCAAGGGAGTGTTGTCCCTTAGTCTTGGCAAAGACGTTATTTTATCCATAGTCAATAATATGCTTTTTGAGAACTATACTGAACTCAATGATGATATTGCTGATGCTGTGGGCGAGTTGACCAATATGATATCCGGCCAGGCCCGTAAGGAGCTGGCCGAGTCAGGCATGGTTTTTAAGGCTAAAACACCAAGAGTAGTTCAGGGAAAAGGCCGTAAACTTGACCATATTCCTTCTTCCCCTATCCTGTCTGTTCCTTTTTCCTGTGCCAAAGGCAAGCTGGTCGTGGAAATAAGCATTGCAGGCCAGTAGAAACTGGTTGCCTTGCTACCAGGTTCTGAGGACTCTTTTCTATATATATCCAAATAATCTGGCCGGCTTCTCCGTTTGGATTCCAGCAAATTAAATTCAATAAGTTTTTAAGGATCTGGCATGAAGAAAATTTTGATTGTTGAAGATGACCAGACTGCAAGGACCATTTTAAAAAAGACGGTTCAGAAACATGGCTATGAAGTGTGTGCTGAAGCCGGAACAGGGGATGAGGCTATCAAAAGCATTGCCCGGCAACCACCGGATGTGGTCTTAATGGATATCATGCTGCCTGGTGAAATGGACGGCATAGAGGCCGCAGGAATTATCAGAAACAACTGGTCCATACCTGTAATCTTTATTTCTGCTCTGTATGATGAGCATACCATTCAAAGGGCTGCCGAGACTCTTCCATATGCTTATCTTAGGAAACCAGTGGAAAGCGGGCAGCTGGTGGCTGAAATTGATCTTGCTCTGCGCAGGAAGCAAAAGGAAGCCGAGCTGGAGCTGAAGCGTAGAACTGTAGAAAATAAACTGAAAGACAGTGAGGAAAAGTTTCGCCGACTGTCTCAGGATATGCCCATCATGGTCTGCACTTTTCATAAAGATTCAACTCTTTATTTTGTAAACAATGCCTATTGTGATTTTTTTGGAAAATCTGCTGATGAACTCATAGGAAGAACGTGGCATGACCTGTTGCCGGCAGAAGTCAAGGCTGAAGCCCACAAAAGGCTAAATAAACTGACCAGAGAGAATCCGATTGATTATTATGAGTTTGCTGCCACCAGGCCTGATGGATCTGTGGGTTGGCAAAAGTGGACTGCCAGGGCAATGTATGATGGAAACGGGGAGTTTCTTTATTATCAGGCAATCGGAGAAGACACCACCAGCCGGAATAGGGCGTTGATGGGCCTTGAAGAAAACGAAAGGATACTCAACTCTGTTCTGCAGGCCATCAATGTATCTCTGGTGGTGGTGGATATTGAGTCCAGAAAGATAGTCAGGTTAAATGAAGAGGCTGAAAAATTATTTAAGGACAATGACCTCCTGGGTAAAGATTATGATCAGGTGGTTAGAAAAGTCTTTGACGGGCAAGAACTTGGTTTTGATTTTTGTACTGAATGCCTGCCTGTGTATCATAAAGAGATCAAACTCAAAGATCATGCCGGAGAAGTGGTTCCTGTTTCCTTTTGTGCTTTTGAGGAAGAATTTCAACAGAAAAAATCAGTCGTCCTAATTTTCCACGACATTTCTGAGCGCAAATCCCTGGAGATGCAGCTGGCCCATGCCCAGAAGCTGGAAGCAGTGGGAGAACTGGCTGCCGGCATAGCTCACGAAATAAACACTCCAGCCCAGTATGTTGGGGATAATACCAGGTTTTTGAAGGACGTCTTTGAAGATATCATGGGTCTGGTTGACGAATATGACACAATTGTCAGGGAGTTGTTGGACCGGGATTTAGTCAAAAACCTGGATGCAGCCAGGGAGAGGGCAGATTATGATTTTCTCGTTTCCGAAGTTCCCAGATCCATAGAGCAGTCCCTGCAGGGGCTGGAGCGGATCAGTACTATAGTCAAGGCCATGAAAAAGTTTTCCCACCCTGGTGAACGTGATGAAATGACCTACTTTGATCTCAGGGATTCTCTGGAAAACACCATCGCCATATGCAGAAACGAGTGGAAATACGTGGCAGAAGTTAAGACTTCTTTTCCCCCTGACCTGCCAGGTATCCGGGGCTATCCTCATGATCTTAATCAGGTTTTTTTAAATCTTATTGTTAACGCAGCCCAGGCTATTAAAGAAAAGGTGCAGGGTACGGATGAGAAGGGACTGATCAAGGTCAGGGTTGGTGTAGCTGAAGGTTATGTGGAAATACAGATTGAAGATACCGGAGCAGGGATTCCTGCTAAATACCAGGACAGAGTGTTCAACCAGTTTTTTACTACAAAACCCGTGGGTAAGGGCACGGGCCAGGGCCTGGCCATAGCTTATTCCATCGTTGTAGACAAGCATGGGGGCAGCATCACATTTGATTCAACGCCTGGCCAGGGAACTCTTTTCTCGGTCAGGATACCTCAGCCGTAAGCAAAGGAGGAGGCTTGTGCATGTAAAACAGGTTCTTTTTGTAGATGATGAGCAGAACATCCTTAGTGGCTTGAAAAGAATGCTCAGGCCTATGCGGACCGAGTGGAAGATGTTTTTTGTTCAGAGCGGGTCAGAAGCGCTGGCCCTTATGGGTAAAGAGCCGATGGATGTCGTTGTTACAGACATGCGCATGCCGGGTATGGACGGTGCAGAACTGCTGACCCAGGTAATGACGAAATATCCGCGCACCATCCGGATCATCCTGTCAGGACACTCGGATATTGACTCAGTCATCCAGACAGTCCTGCCTGCTCACCAGTATCTCTCAAAACCCTGCAGTTCTGAGCAGTTGAAAGCAGTGATTGAAAAGGCCGTGGCTATCAAGGACTTGATCGAAGATGACTCAGTCCAGTCTGTTATAAACAGCATCGGTTCTCTTCCGGCTGTGCCTGAGGTTTATCATCAGGTAGTCAGGGAGCTTTCAGGCCCAGAGCCTTCTCTGGCCAGAATCGGCAAAATTATTTCCCAGGATGTGGGGATGTGTGCAAAGCTGTTAAAGCTGGTTAATTCTTCATTTTTCGGGTTCTGCAGGCATATTTCCAGTCCGGAACAGGCCGCCACCCTCCTGGGCACAAACGTGATCCGGTCCCTTATATTGTCAGTACATATTTTTTCTGTATTTGATTTTTCCAGGGTCCCGGGTTTCTCTCTTAAGGATCTGTGGGAGCATTGCCTGACAACAGGAAGGCTGGCTGAAAAGCTGGGGCGGGCTGAAGGAATTACCAAGGATATGGCTGATGAATGCTATATTGGAGGTTTGCTCCATGATGTGGGCAAGCTTGTTCTGGCAAGTCAGCTTCCAGACCGTTACAACATGATCCTGGAAAAGGTGCGTCAAGAAAATCGGTCTGTACATGAAGTGGAGCTGGAGATCATGGGCACGACCCATGCCGAGATAGGTGCATATCTCATGGGGATATGGGGACTGCCGATTTCCATTGTTGAGGCCATAGCCTTTCACCACAATCCCTCCAAGCCGGTCCAGACCTTTAACCCGGTCAGCGCAGTTTATGCGGCCAACATCCTGGAACGCAAATACTATATCGTTAACCCTGACTACTTCGTTCCTGATTTTGACCTGGAATATCTGGGCAGAATGGGGCTGTTAGACAGACTGGAGTCATGGCAGGCTCTGGCACTTAAGGACGGCAGGACAGCAATGGAGTCTGATGAAGACTGACTGGAGTCTGTCTGAAAAAAACCGGGGCAGGTCAACCTTCCCGGGTTAATGATTCTTTTTTCCTGCGGATTTCCTTTGGAGGAATCAATACTGAAATGGGCTGTTTGACTCCATAGGTCTTTTCCAGACTGTTCAGTCTCTCCACCTGGCTCAGAGTCAATTCGCTTCCTTTTTGAAGCAGGAGCATGCCGCTTAAAGACAGGATCTCATCTCCAGCAATCATGTAAGGCAGCAGATCTTTCACTGAGACCCTGCTATATGAGTATTGTTCCTCCAGCTGAAGGACTTCAATAAATGCCTTTATTACTTTTGGATCATAGCGTCCCTTTCTGTCCAGCATCCGCAGTAAACTGTCTTTTCTCGAAAACCCTCTGTTTATGAGCAGGTCATAGTCCAGAACGATCTTTAGAATCCGAGATCCCAGAGGGATATCCCTGCCTTTGACCGTGCCAGCTGGGAACCCATCTCCATTGTAATGTTTTTCCTGGTAGGCGACCATGTTGCCCAGCTTTTCCAGTCTGGGTATCTTGCTGATCAGATTCGAGGCAATAAAGGGGTGTTGACTGAACAGCTCCAGCTCTTCATCTTCAAGTTTTTCCCCGGTTTTAATTTTCTGCAGGATTGCCTGGGGCAGGACAACGCATCCGATCTGGGACAGTAAAGCTCCGGTCTCATAAAACCAGACATCTGTCTCACCCAGGTGCAGAGCCACGTCCCGGACGAATCGTTTGATTCTTGTTGCTCTGCCCATGGCTTCTTCATTGGTGATGGTCAATATGTCCGTCAGGGTGTCGGTAATCCCGGTAACAGTCTTTTCCATGATGTCCTTTTCCAGGGTGACCAGACGATACTGTTCAATCCCTGCCTGCAAGGCATTGTCAATCTCATGGGGTGCGCACGGTTTGACCAGGAAGCGAAATACATTTCCCTGGTTTATGGCTTCCATGGCCACATTCAGGTCTCCATGTCCGGTCAGCATTATTCTGACAGTCTCTGGAAACAGTTTTTTGACTCTGGAAAGAAATTCAATGCCGCTGATTTTGGGCATTTTAAGGTCGGCCACCACTACAGCGTATGGACCTTTTTCATTGATGGTCCGAAGTCCCTGCATTGGGCCAGTTGCAGTTTCCACCTGGAATTTTTTGCGCAGGGTGCGCTGGAATCCTTCAAGGATGTTTAGGTCATCGTCAACAAAAAGGACCCTCTGATTTACCATATGCTGCTCCGGGATATTGAAAAGAAAGGGATCAGGATAAGTTACAACTTGTTGATCTTTAATAGGTGTATAGGTACTAATAAGGGAAGTTGTCAAAAGAAATCGATGAATGATCAGGCGGTCTCAGGAATCCTTGGAGATGAATGAAAGTAATGCAGATTGAAACGGAGCTGAAGTTCAGGGTAGAGGGCTTCAGGGAAATAACCACAAGATTGGCTGGAATGGAAGCTCATTCCAGCCCATGGTATTTTGAGCAGAATATTGTGCTTGATGACCAAACCGGGCGACTCAGGAAGAGAGACTGTCTTTTAAGGATTCGTTCTGGAATGGCCAATAAACTTACCCTTAAACTTCCTGTCCCTGATGCCGGGCCTGGGATCGCTAAAACCAGGCAGGAATTTGAAACGACCATTGGAGATGCCGGAGAAGTCTTTGCAATTTTCTGTTCCCTAGGATACTCTATTTGGCTTAAGTATGAGAAGTTCAGACAGGTATGGAAAATGCAAGATGTCAAGATCTGCCTGGATATTCTCCCTTTTGGCAGATTTGTAGAACTGGAGGCAGCTGAAGAGGTTATTGTTAAGAAAGTTCAGTGCCTTGGTCTGGACATGGAAAACTCCACTGCAAAGACATATCACGAACTGAATCAGGACTGGATTGCTGAGCTTGGTCTGGAACCAACCAATGACTTTATTTTTAGCCCTGAACAGATTATCAGTCTAATGCACGAATTGAACATCAAAGGAGATGAAAATTGTTTACCACGGAAGAATTGGACAGGTACGCCCAGGTCATGATCTGGGGCATGAAAAAGGCCCGTAAAAATCCATTTGTCAAAGATAATATCGTTTTGATCAGGACTGATAAGGCCTGTCTTCCACTGGCTGATGAAATATACAGGCAGTTGCTGATAATGGAACTCAACCCGGTGGTCAGGATCAATCTGCCTGAAGATCTTGAAAAAACCTTCTTTACCAGTGCCCAGGACCATCAGCTTGAGTTCAGAATCCCGGGGGATGCTGAACTTTATTCCTCTCTTAATGGTCTTATTTCCCTTTTGGGGCCTGAATCACTGACCCACCTCAAAGATGTCGATCCTTCAAGAATTGGTAAATATGCTGTTACCAAGAAATACTTAAGAGACATACTGGAAGACAGGGAGAATAAGGGTGAATTTGGATGGAGCCTTTGCCTCTACCCCACCGGGGAACTTGCCTCCAAGGCTGGGATGGAGATTGATGAGTATAAAAGGCAGATAATCAAGGCAGCATACCTGGACCAGGCTGACCCTGGAGCCTTGTGGCAGAGCATTTTTGAGACCTCAAAAAAGGTCAAGACCTGGCTCAATCAGATGGATGTGGAATACTTTCATGTTGTGTCCGAAAATACGGATTTAAAGGTCTTTCCGGGATTGAAAAGAAAATGGCTGGGTGTGTCCGGTCATAACATCCCCAGTTTTGAAATTTTTCTTTCTCCGGACTATCGAAGGACCCAGGGTGTTTTTTATGCTGACCAGCCCTCGTATCGGAGTGGCAACCTGGTCAGGGGGGTCCGGCTTGAGTTTCAGGACGGCAAGGTTGTCAAGGCCGAAGCAGAGGAAGGGCAGGAATTTTTGCTCAAACAGGTAGCCCTTGATGAGGGAGCTTCTTTTCTGGGCGAGTTTTCACTGACAGACAAACGGTTTTCACGCATAGACAAGTTTATGGCTCATACTTTGTTTGATGAGAATTTTGGTGGCCCTAATGGCAACTGCCATGTTGCCCTTGGAGCTTCCTACTCAGATACTTTTTCAGATGACCCAGACACACTGACCAAGGAACTGAAAAAAGAGCTGGGCTTTAATGATTCGGCCCTGCACTGGGATCTGGTGAACACTGAAAAGAAAACAGTGCGTGCGCATCTGAAAAATAAGGATGTGATAACTATCTACGATGATGGAATGTTTACCATGGGCGGGCTTTAGAGCGTTTCAGCCCTGACGGTCTGGTTTCTGCCCTGTTTCTTGGCCTGGTAAAGGGCCGCATCAGCCATTTTCAGGAGTTGATCCTGGTGGAGGGAGTCCAGCTGATATTCGGCTACTCCAAGACTTATGGTAAATTTAATGACGGTTTGGTCATAATTGAAACTTGTTTCCTCCATGGCCGTTCTTAAGCGTTCAGCCATCATGTAGGCTCCATTCATATCAGTCTGAGGAAGGATGATGGCAAATTCCTCGCCGCCCAGCCTGCCCGGAACATCAACCTGACGCAGGTGTTTTTTGACCAGTCCGGCCAGGTGCTCCAGGATACTGTCTCCTGCATCATGCCCGTATTGATCATTGATCTTTTTGAAGTGATCAATGTCCAGCATGATCAGGGAAAATCTCTGGTTGTAGCGTCTGGCCCTTTCCATCTCTTTGTTTAGTGTGTCCATGAAGTGTCTTCTGTTCCAGAGTCCGGTCAATTCGTCAGTTGTGGCCAGATAACGCAGGCGTTCTTCAGCTCTCTTTCTTTCAGTGATGTCCTGGGCAGAACCGACAATATGTGTGATTTTATCATTCTGAAAAACAGGAGTCAGGGTTGTGGACCATACTCTTTCTCCTCCTGGCAGGCTAAGCTTTTCTTCATAGGAAACAGACTCCCCAGCATCCAGGCATTTTTTGTAATTTGCGGCAACCAATGATCCTACTTTCTGTCCAAGAAGGTCCTGAGGTGTTTTGCCCCTGAGTGCTTCCAGGGTTAAGCCGGTGGCTTGCTGGTGAAACAAATTGTTTCGGATGAATCTAAAGGTGGTTTCGTTTTCCACCTGCATCAGAAACAAAGCGTCCTGCGTACCGTGAAAGACTTTTTCGTATTCGTTGGATACCTTGTTGAGCTGGTCCTGGGTAGCTTTAAGAGAACTGATGTTTCTGGCCACATGTACGTATCCGGTGATCAGGCCTTTATGGTCTGTCATGGGGGTGACCTTGACTAGAAAATGCCCTCCCAGGGTTTTACTGAAGATTTCTTTGGTCAGTTCCAGGTCGTTTTCCAGCATGCCTAGATCAGGAAATTCATCAAACGGGTTTTCCTCGGTGCAGGCCAAAGAAGAACACTGCCGGCCGCGAATCTGCTCCAGATCAAGGCCCAGAGAATGAAGAAACTCCTTATTGGCTTGCATAATCCTGTGGCCTTTATCCAGAATGACAATGGGGTCGGATATGGAGTCAAAGGTCTCTTGCCACTGCAACTGAGCTTTTTGCAAGGCCTTTTCTTTATCCTCCAGTTCTTCCTCAATAATTCTGGACCGGAGCAGAGTCCTGATCCTGGCCAGCAGTTCTTGAGCATGCAGAGGCTTGATCATATAACCATCAGCACCTGCATTCAGACCTTGAGCCTGGTCAGTCGGGGAAACCTTCATTCCGGAGATCATGATTATTCGGGTGGTTGAGAGGGCTGGATCATTTTTGATCATGCGGCACAGCTCCAGTCCAGAGACATCGGGAAGCATGATGTCCAGCAGGATAAGGTCGGGACGCCGGTAACGGGCCATTTCCAGACCCTTGGTCCCGGAATTAGCTGAAAGTACATTGAATCCGGATTTGGAAAGAAGGTGTCCCAAAGAAGTGAGCATAATCTGATCGTCGTCAATAACTAGGATCGAACGGTTTTCAAATTCAGAGCCTGTGTTCTCTCTAAATTCCGGTGAGAGAGCCCTGGAATTGTTTTCCTGATTGATCATTTGGCTCCTTTGTAAAACTTGCAGCAATATGATCCAGCAGTCTGCTCTTGCTCATGCAGACTTTGACCTTATGCCACCATTGTTTGGTTTCTGCCCTGTTCCTTGGCCCGGTAAAGGGCCTGGTCTGCCATCTTGAGAAGCTGGTCCTGGTCAGTAACTCCTGGTTGGTGCACGGCCAGGCCCACACTCACAGTGAATTTTATTTCCTCTTTATCATCGTAAATGACCAGAGCCTGTTCCAGGGCAGTCCGCAGCCGTTCAGCAGTTCTATATGCCCCATCCTGGTCGGTCTGGGGAAGAATGATGGCGAATTCTTCTCCGCCCAGCCTGCCCGGTACATCCACCTGACGCAGGCTGGCTTTTAATATCCCGGCCAGGTGTTCCAGGACCTGATCGCCGGCTGCGTGGCCGTACTGGTCATTGATCTTTTTGAAGTGATCAATATCCAGCATGAGCAGGGAAAACCTCTGGTCGTAGCGTCCGGCCCTTTCCATTTCTCTATTTAATGCCTGCATGAAATATCTTCTGTTCCAGAGTCCGGTCAGTTCGTCAGTGGTGGCCAGAAAATGCAGCTTTTCCTCGGTTTTTTTTCTTGCACTGATATCGCTGAAAACTGAAACCCCACCGGTTACTCTGTTGTTTTCAATCATGGGTCCGGCAGTCACCTGAACAGGAAGCACGGTCCCGTCTTTGCGCTGGAACCTGGTTTCCTGGCTGAACACATCACCCCTGGATATGGTTTTAAAAAGCGGGCAGTCGGCAAGAGATTTCTGACCTTTTTCTTTTTCACACGGTACAAAGAGTTCGTATCCGATTTTGCCTACCAGCTCCCGAGGCTTGTAGCCGAGGATGGATTCAGCCGCTGGATTGGCAAAAGCAATGCGCCCTGTCTGGTCCACAACATACAGTCCTTCAGCCATGGTATTGGTCATGGTCCTCAGGGTAGTCCGCTCCTTGCGGACTCGTTCCCGGTCTTTGATAACCACTACAATGCTCCAGGCCAGGGCGATCATGAGGACAGTGGCCAGAAATAAATTGAAGAGGAACAGGTGCTGGGTGGCTTTGATCTGGGGTGCAGGTGCAAATGACACCAGGTATGCTGCCGGGCGCTGGGCAATATCGTGGATGGCTGTAAAGGCAACGGTATAGTAGCTGTTTCCGATTTTTGCTTTGAATGCACCAGACTGCCCATGATTAAGGGTTGTTACCAAGTGTGGATTCCTAGACAGGCTGCTCCCCAGAACCTTGGCGATTCCGGACAAAGGAGAATAGGGATGGTTCTTGTCTGGAGTCTCCACTACCCAGTTGGGATGGATCAGGCTGGGCTTGTATGACCCGGAAAATTCTTCCAAAAGTATGGACCCGGCCAGGGATCTGTTAATCAAAAAAGCATGCTCGCCCTCTCTGTCAAGATCAGCAAGCTCCTTGAGATAAGCGGTTAGCGGCTGGCTCAGTTCAACGCTGCCCAGGTGATCATTATTCCAGATTATGGGGAAGATATTTCGGAATGCAGGGGCCATTATCCCGATTTCAAAACCATGCACCGGCTTTAGCTCAGTATTGGCAATTCTTATGCCGGGACGGACTTCAGCCAGGGAGTCGCCAAATCTTTCAGGTGAATGAAGCCTTAGAAAGCTTATCTTGTCCGGGGTGTGGAAGTGGAGAAGCTGGATGTCCCGGCTCAGGAATATTTCTTTGTACAGGGGAGTCAAATGACTGAGGATCTGAGACCTGGCAATGGTTTCGCGCTGGCCGCCTTCTCTGGCCACCTGGAGCATGCCCATTATTTCAGGCTGCATGATAAAGGTGGTGAAATAGGCTCCCATTCCCATTTTGTGCTGGTTTAAAGTGGCCTGCAAGGCAGTCTGCTGAATGGACAGGCGTTCTCTCAGGATGTTATGAATATCCTTTTGTCGCTCATGGTTCAGGTAGGCAACTGTTCCTGACCACAGAATTGCAAAGGAGACAATAATGGTCAGGGGGTGCAGAAGAAATTTGAATCTCAATAGTTTCTTCATACTTGAACCTTGGGTCAGGAACACAACATGGTAAAGGTCAATCAGCCCGGCCCGGAGCATGCCAGTCAGGATATTCTTATTAAGTTGGTTAAAAACTGGATGATGCGGTCCTGCTGTCCCAGGTTGTTGCTATTTTCAGCCGGGATAAGTATCTGTCTGAAAACCTGCTGGATCAGACCTGAATACTTTCATATCTGCCACTGGTTTTGAAACCTGTCCACTTTTATTTGGCGCCCAAATAAATGGTTGCCGGCTAAAAGGAGCAGGAAATTTATGGACTAGGGGTTTTTCAAAACTGAGGTAAGTGAACCAAGGGCGGCCAAACAGCCTGGGAAGAATATCAGGGTCAAAAGGATTGATGAATCTCAGCCTGTACAACTGACTTGTCAAGTTATAGAAACCGCTAATACCCTCATCATCAGACATGGAAATATCATTTTTAGTATATCCTGTGATTTTTCTGGCCTCCTTTGTCCTGTCCATGGCCGGGCTGGGCGGAGGGCTGGTTTTTGCGCCTCTTTTTGTTCTGATCGGGTTCGGACAGACCCCGGCTGTGGCTTCGTCTTTGCTGCTCAACGCTCTGGGCGCATCAACTGCTTCGTATGTGTATATCCGCAGCAGGCTTGTTGATTTTTCCCTGTCCATCCCCCTGATCATCACTTCCGGTCTGGCCGCTCCAGTGGGGGCTCTGGTCAATAATATGGTTGACCAGAAATACTTTATGCTGGTCTTGTCCCTGGTCATCCTGGCTGCTGGCCTGCGAATGCTGATCGCCTCCGGCATGCAGCCGGGAAGCATCAATCAGAAACATGTCTGGTCCATGACCAGGCTGATCCAGTCATCGCTGATGGGTCTGATCATCGGTTTTATCGGCGGCATGCTGGGCATAGGCGGAGGGGTGTTTGTCGTGCCCCTGCTGGTATACTTCCTCCATGTTCATCCCAAGACAGCTGCAGCCACCACCGCCTTTATTGTCTGTTTTTCATCTTTTGCCGGGTTTTTCACCCATGCGGCCATGGAAGCCCTGGACTGGAAATTTTTGATTCTGGCCGGATTATTTTCATCAGCCGGAGGGCTGCTTGGGTCAAGGCTGATGAGTACAAAACTGAGCGGTAATTTTGTCAAAAGGCTGTTTGGAGTAATTCTTTTGTTTCTGTCTATCTATCTGTTTTACAGAGGAATTTTAAGTTGACATGGTTTTTCTGGCTGCTAGGACTGGTATCTGCTGATTTAATAACCAAGGAAAGGTTATGATGATTCCCTACAAGTTCAACCGTCACGAATTTGCCGGGTCTCTAGGTGATCTGGGTGTGGTCCTGCCCATAGCCATCGCCATGGTCCTGGTCAACGGGCTGAGTCCTCTGGGTCTGTTTTTTTCTGTGGGCCTTTTCTATCTTTTATCCGGAATGTACTACCGAGTCCCGGTTCCGGTGGAACCCATGAAGGTCATTGGTGCATATGCCATTGCTGCGGGACTTTCAGCATCCGAGATCATGGCTTCCACTCTGCTTATGGGGATCGTGCTGCTGGTTATTGCTCTTACCGGGGCCATGAGCCTCATTGGCAAATACACTCCCAAGGCTGTCATCAGGGGAGTCCAGCTGTCCACCGGGCTTTTACTCATGGCTGAAGGAGTCAGGTTCATGATCGGGACTTCCACTTTTCAGAAGTTGCGTCAGGCTTCTGAACCATATCTTGTACTTCAGGACCTGGGCTTTCTGCCTATTGGAATCGTACTGGGTATACTGGGCGGACTTACAACCCTGCTGCTTCTGGATAACAAACGACTTCCGGCCGCCCTGGTGGTGGTTCTGGGTGGAATGTTCATCGGTCTGGCCCTGGGAACCAGAGAAGGACTGGACAAGCTGAGCATAGGCATCAATATTCCCGAAATATTGCCATTTGGTTTTCCCTCAAAAGCAGATATTTCCTTTGCCTTGCTGGCTCTGGTCCTGCCCCAGCTGCCCATGACCCTGGGTAATGCAGTTATAGCCAATGCTGATCTGTCCAGACAGTATTTTGGCGAGGCTTCCAAAAGGGTTACCTACAAGGCTTCCTGCGTGAGCATGGGGCTGGCCAATTGCTTCAGCTTCCTGGTGGGAGGAATGCCTCTGTGTCACGGGGCTGGCGGACTGGCTGCGCATTACAGATTCGGGGCCAGGACACCTGGTTCCAACGTGATCATTGGGGTTATCTTTATCATTCTGGCCGTACTTCTAGGGTCGCACATTCTGAGCGTCCTCTACCTTATACCCATGGCTGTTTTAGGGGTACTTCTGATCTTTGCGGGCAGCCAGCTGGCCCTGACCATTATGGACATGAAGGAGCGCAAGGACTTCTTTGTGCTGTTCACCATTGTGGGCATTACTCTGGCCACCAATCTGGCAGCTGGATTTATAGCAGGCATGGTGGTGGCCTATATGCTTAAGTGGGAGAGGCTGTCTATATAGCCAAAGGGCTGATCATGGCCAAGGTTCATCATGTAAAAATATGACAATCAATTTGGTGCTGGTATAATGCCTGGAAACACAAACATATCAAACAGGTCCTTGGAGCAGGCCGGATGCACCCCTGGTCAGCCGGATGCATCCGGCCTGGATGCTGAATGTCCATGTTCAGGGTTGAAGACACTTAAGGAAGTAGAGCCCTGTGGTCCGGACATAGAGGACAGAGCACCTTGCTGAGGTCCGGAAAACATTCTGCCGCCGGAGGCGGCAGGTGAGAGGGCCGGTCTCAAGGCCTGGCATTTTGTTGAGGGATGGGTACAGACTCCTCTTGGAAATGTTCCCCGAGTCAGGAATATATTGTCCTGGAAAGACAAGATAGGTGGGCTTGGTGCTCGAACCGGGATCATTCGGGACAACTACCGCATTTGTCCGGGTCTTTACGCTCTGGGTCAGCCTGACCAGGACAGCCCGGTCCTGGTTACCTGTAACTACAAGCTGACCTTTGATATCCTGCGTAAACAACTTGGTGGTGGTTCGTTCTGGATCCTGGTGGTTGAAACCTATGGAATCAATGTCTGGTGCGCAGCTGGTAAAAAGAGTTTCAACACCCAGGAGGTGGCCAGGCAGGTCCATAAGTCCTTACTGGACAAAATCGTCAAACACCGGACACTTATTATTCCCCAGCTGGCTGCTCCATCGGTTGCAGCCCATAAGTTGAAAAAAATGTGCGGGTTCAAGGGAGTTTTCGGCCCCCTGAGAATAGAAGATCTGCCAGAGTTCATTAATAAAGGAATGCAAGCTGGTCCAGGTATGCGGGAGGTGGTTTTTCCCCTTAACCAAAGACTGGAAGTGGCCCTGGTTGAGGTTTATGGGGCCAGAAAATTTCTGTTCTGGGCCTTTGTGGTCTGTCTGATCCTGGCAGCCCTTGGTCCGGGCGGATTTTCATTTTCGGGTGTTCTGTTGTCCGGCCTGAGTGCTTTTACAGTGGTTATGATCGGCTTCTTGACCGGTACTTTTATTGTTCCAGCTCTTTTGCCCTGGATTCCCTTTAGATCCTTTGCAGCTAAAGGGATTGCTGCTGGAATGTCGGTGGGGGCAATCCTGACCCTTGTCCTGGCAGGCTCCCTGGCAGAAGGCTTTGCTGCAATGGCCGGTAGTGCAGCTTTTGCTTCCTGGTTTGCCATGCACTACACCGGCTCAACTCCCTTTACGTCCCTGTCTGGGGTGGACCAGGAGATGCGGCTTTTTATGCCGGTCCAGGGAGTAATGCTTGGGCTGGCTGTGCTGGCCTGGATGGGCGAGGCCTGGTTCAGGCTGATCGTGGGATGAAAGTATTATGAAGACATTCAGACACCTTCCAGACGTAGCCACCCTATGCTTTGATAAGAACCTGTGCATAGGCTGCGGCAATTGCCTTGACGTTTGTCCGCACCAGGTCTTTGCCCTGCAGGATGGGAAAGCACTGATCCTTGACCGGGATGCATGCATGGAATGCGGAGCATGCATGACCAATTGCCCGGTTGAAGCCGTGTATGTCCGCCCGGGAGTTGGCTGCGCCCAGGCCATCTTGTATGGATGGCTGGTCAAAGTGCCGATCCTGCGCAAAGTCTTGTCCCCAGATTCCTGCTGTCCATAGTCTTTTTGTTAGAATCGCCTACATAATTCCTGGCCTTTTTTCCGGACAGGTCATTGAGAATTCTGCTGCATAGTTGTCAGACAGCAGTAATTCTGTTAGGGTTTTTTATAACCTTAATCTTTTGAATAAGGAGGAACAAATGAAGAGAGTTCTACTGACTTCAATTTGTCTTGTTATGCTGGGTAGTCTATTCATGTTCGGTTTGCAGGATATGAAGCTCCAGGCCGGAGACGGACAGGCTATTATGGAAACCAGATGCACAACCTGTCACGGAGCAGGACGGATTGAAAGAGCCGGGCACGATCTGGATGGCTGGAAAAGTACTGTTGACAGGATGATGGGTAAGGGCAATTTCGGTCCTGCCCTGAGTGATGCAGAACGCCAAGCTTTGCTTAAGTATCTTGTGACCCTGTAACATAAATGCGGGGCTTGAGCATAAAGCTCAGAGCCCCGCCACCTGAACCAGGTTCGATTTTGAAGGTTATGGTTTCAGGTCGAATCAACTATTTTTGATGACAGGTCAGGCAGTTTTCCTTGTTATCTGCAAAATAAGCATGATCATGCTCACCATAGATGTTTCCTCCTGAATGATACAAATGGTGCTGCAGCTCTTTGTTGGCCCGCAAATCTTCAGTGTTCTCATGGCATGAATAACAGGCTGATGACAAAGGGGCAGCGATTCCAGCCCCTGACAGGTATTTGTCCTTGCCTTTGTCTGCGATCAGCCCCAGTCTCTTAAATTCCTTGCCCACAGGATTGTGAGAATCATTAACATGACAGGCAGCACATTCCAGGATGGTGTTGGGATAGGAAACATATGAGTAGCCTCCACTGAAATGCCCCTCAACAGTATGATCCCGCCTGCGGTCAAACCTTGTCCTTTTTTCTCCTGTCCCGTGGATTGCGTGAATCATATACATAAAGTCCACGTTTCCCTGAAGCGCACTTGCGTCCCGGGTCATGGAACCGGCATTGTGGCAGGAGACACAGGTGGTGATATCCTGGTCAGCATAAGTGCCATGCCGGCCCATGGTTGCATGGCAACCCAGGCAATTGTCAGCAGTAACAATCTGGCGGCGGTCATCCAGGAAGCTGTTTATTCCCTGCCCCAGGGAAATTCTCTTCAACCTGCTGTTCAGACGTATTTCTTCGGGGCCAAATTCAATGATTACAAAGCCGTTTCTTCCGGAATAAGCTGGCTCGGGCAAAGGTAAGTCAAATGTGGTCACTGCTGTGGTCTGGTCCTGACCTGGGATAGTATTGTCGATATGGGCTACCTCATGAAAAGGGTCTCCCATGGCTCCTGAACTCCTGGGGCCGATTCCCTGGTTGGTCCAGTCTTCTTTATGCCCCCATCCAATACCAAGCCGGACTGCACCTCCTTCATCAAACAGGTCCTTATCTTCAGTAAACAGGAAAGATCCGTGTTCACCCGAAAAGAGATCCAGGTACTCATCATTTTTACGCACCCGCCAGGTAACCACCGGTCTTTGACCTGCTACGGCGTTTTCCACCCTGGTGACTTTCATGACATGTTGTCTGGAAAGGGCCAGCCTTTCCTGGCGTTCGGTCACCTTGTGGTAGTAGTCTGCATTGTGTTTAATTGGCCTTTGTCCCCCTCCATGACAGCTGGAGCAGTCATAGCCACAGTCATATGTCCTTGAGATGTATTCATAGTCAGGATCGTCAGGCTGGGCTTCCCAGAAAACGACTCCTCCTTTGCCATGACAAGTTGCGCAGCCCTCTGGGTCGGGATTTGGTCTTTGCCAGGCGTAAGTTGCATCACTATCCGAATAAACATGACATGAGGTGCAATTGGCCACGCCAGGACTGTTGGGATACGGGATGTCCTGGCTGGGTCTGGGAGTTCTGCCCAGGGTCCAGTCCGGGAACCTGACCTGCTGGTAAAAATAGGCATCTGCTGCATAACCTTCGATCCCGGCATGAATTTTATGGACCATTGTTCTTAAATCCAGGCTGGGCCAACCGTCCACTTCTGCGTATGCATTGCGGGAATCCCAGGTATAGGAGTTATGACAATTGGCGCAGACAGTTGGATCATGTCTGAGTTCACTATGCACCCTGTTGGTGGGGAAACGCATGTTGTCCCCATGACACCCGTTGCAGGAGCCTGTGGCCACGGCTTCTCCGGCGGTATGCCTTCGTTCATGGCTGTCTAAAATCCGCGCACTGCTTTTTCCATCAAATTCAAAATCAGTCACTGCGTTAAATCTGATATAGCCTTCCTGGCCCCTGTTCCTTTCAGTTACTCCAATACGGTAAATCCCTTGTTCCCAGGCTCCATTTCTGTTTATTTCATCAATTATTCCGGCCACGAATTCATGGTATAGGCTGTCATCCGGATGGCCGTAGCTTGCCGGATTGTGGTCGCTGCTGCGGCGCCACTGTACTCCATCTTTGAAGGTGATGGGCATCAGTTCACCTGACAGGTTTCCAAAATCACCTGGTCCGGCTTTAAGCCAGGTTGAAAAACGCATGCCACCGCTGACCGGCTCTCCACCGGTTAAGGCAGAGCCACTTTCCAGGCGCAGATTTGCCCCCCGGATTACCTTGGCTCCGTCTCCATACCTTGGGTCGCTTTGCGGTCCGCGCTCCCTGGTCCTCTGCAGCATGCTCATCCATGTATTTTCATGTTCAAGCCATTTTGCCATGGTCAGCTCCACATGGGCGGTGTCATGTTCATAGCCTGGAATGACAAAAGTAACCTTAATCTCTGAGTTGTTGCTGATGTAGATTTCTGTGATTTCAGCCATGACTGCTTCAGGGGTATCAATGGCATGACCTTCGCTGAAAAATATTCTGGGGCCTTCAGGAAGGATGGGAGCTATCCAGTATCCTGACGGATCATACTTGGCTCTGGCTCCGGCATCCCTGTTCTGAAACATGATAAAGAGGTTCAGAACGAACAGGCCCAGGATCAACATGAGTATATGTTTATGGTTTTTTAGCATTGGACAGCCTCCTTGCCTTGCTGTGGAGTATTGCGGTCAGGATTTCAAAAGGTTGTTTCATTCGGTCATGATCCGCTCTTGGGAGATGAACCCTTCAGCTTCGGGGCCAGCTCTTCATCCCACCATTTTTTATGCTCCATTCTGACGTAGGTCTCGCTGACCTTGCCGCTGATCATGCCGGGCAGGGCCCAGTAAACCAGGGTGAAATATACGTGGCCCAGGGTTGTAATCACAATGATGAATACAGCGATATTGTGGAGTACACCCATGAAGTTGAATACAGGTGGTCCCATGTAGCCGACTCCCAGCCACATGGACAGTCCGGATATGGCCAGGGCAAGATAGAGAATACCCATCAGGATATGATGAATTTTATGCCCGGCGTTAAGTTTTCCCTGAGGCGGTATACCGCCGGTATGGCCCAGAATATATCGGGGCATGGCCAGGTGAAATCCTATATCGCTCTTTTCAAATTTCAGGGTATCGCTGATGAACTCCCTGAATCCTTTGGGATCTATGACAATATAGACAAAAGGGGCTAAAAGAAAAATCACTGCAAAGTATCTGTGCAAAGTACCGGCCAGGCCGCTTTCGGTCCATTGGGACAACAAAGGAGTAGTATATAGAACACCCGTACACAGGAGCCCGAAAAAGGCAAAGGTGTGAAGCCAGTGCACGAATCTGCGCCTCTTGTTGAATCTTTGGATCAAGATTTCGCTGCTGTTATTTGACATCTTTTTCCTCCTGCTCAATCTGTTTGAGTCTGGCCAGCTCTTTGAGATGGTTACGGCGGGCAAAAAAGTAGGTTACTCCTAAAATGCCTGTTGCCATAAGGGAAAGAAGCAGCGTGGTCGGGCGGACAATATCTTTCCAGAATGCCAGAGAGGTATCCACCACTGCTGCAGCGGTGGGGCCGGGCAGGTCGTATTTGTCCGGGCTGCCAGCCAGTATCCAGATGAGGTTCAGGTCTTCTTCTCCGTAAAGCTGGGCCTGGGGTAAAGAATAAGTTGATTTGATCTGAGCCAGGCGTTCTTTGGCCATAGCCAGAATGTCCTGTCGAAAATTAAAATGCAGGGCGTCTTCCGGGCAAGCCTGGGCACAGGCTCCGCAACTTGTACACCTGTTCACCCAGACATTGCGCAGGTTGAAATAGGCTGTCTTGGACATTCTGGGGTGCTTGAAGGGACAGGCGTCAACACAGTACCCGCAGGCTGCACATTTCTGGGAATCATAACTGACCAGACCGTTTCCCCTGAGAAAAGTCGCTCCTGTGGGACAGGCCCTGACACATGCCGGGCGGATGCATTGCATGCAGGAGTTGCGCCTGGTAATGTGGACCGGCAGCCCTGAAGCGTTCTGGCTCATATAGATGACGCTTGCATGTTCGGGCAGCCCGTTGACCCTTTTGCACGCTTTTTCGCAGACTCCGCAATTGATGCATTTTATGCTGTCATAAAGAAAAGCTGACTGTCTGGACAGGTCAGGACCTGCCCCAGCCAGGCCGGGCCGATAAAGCAGTAGAGCCCCGGATGCTGCAGCCCCTTTCAGGAAGTGGCGGCGTTTCATTCTTTCTTCCTGCATTCAACACCTCCAGGCTTAATTAATTGGATACTTAAATTTTTTAATAAAACTATATCCTGGAGAGTGCCGAGTAGCAAGGTTTTTTTTAAAAAAGGCCAATGAGTTTGCTTTTTTTATTTAGCACATATCTTGTCCATCTGCCCTTAAGCGCAGCAGTGTTAATGTGCCGACAGCCATCAGCACCGCTGCTAGCCCAAAACCAGCCACTGGGGATACAGCAGTCCACACCACGCCAACGGTTGCACTGGAAACGAACTTGGTCGTGCCATTGACTGTACCCAGGGCACCGTAGCAAGTGGTCAGGGTGTCTGGCTGCACCATCTCTGCCGTGACTGTGGACTCCAGTGCTTCCTGAACCGCAATAAAAAGGCCCGCAATGAAGAAAATGAAGGCCAGCAACGACACGCTGTCAATGTTCATCCAGAAGGCCACTGCCATCAGCATGGCCGTAAGCACGCCCAGAGCATACCCTGCAATCAACACCGGAAATTGGCCGATGCGATCAGCAACTACCCCTATTGGGTAGGACACGGCAACCTGCGCCACATTGCGCCAAACGTAGAGTAGCCCTGCCACTTGTGCTGCCTGGACTACTCCCAGTGAAGGGGTGAGCAGGGTGGTGGCTGCCAGAATCAGCAGAGTGTGGGAAAAATCGCCCATGCCGAAGATCCCGACTGCTCCGAGATAACCTTTGAAGCGCGAGGGAAGACTGCGTAGTGTGCTGAAGAAGCGCATGGCCGGATTGGGCATGTGCTGTGGGTCATTGACCAGCATCAGAAAGGCCAGAACCGCCAGTCCTCCAGGAATCAGGGATAACCAGAGGACCATCCGGAATGGCCCTGAAGCATCACTCCAGTACAGTCCTTCTGCCCAGCCCAGCAGGGCCACCCCGAGCAGGGGCCCCAACACGGCCCCTATGGTGTCTGTTGCCCGGTGGAACCCGAAAGCACGACCGCGTGTTTGTGGTGACACGGCCTGGGCAACAATGGCGTCACGCAGGGGGCCACGCAGCCCCTTGCCGAACCAGGATAAGGTGCGTCCGACCAGAATCAGCGGCCAGGATGCGGCCAGTGCGATCAGAACCTGCCCGAGGGGCGTCAAGCTGTATCCGGTCAGTACCAGCAACTTTCGATATCCCAGTTTATCGGCTATGTAGCCTGAAACCATCTTGGTGAAGCTGGCCACGGCATCGGCAATACCTTCAATGAGTCCAAGAATCGCAGCCGGCAGACCAAGCACGGCCAGAAAGCCTGGCAGGATTACGGTCGTAGTTTCATAGCAGAAGTCCCCCAGTGCACTGGTGATGCCTGCTCCTACAACAGTTCGGTTGAGCCAGCTTCTGGGTTTGCCGCCGGTTGGGACTTTTATGGGACCAGTTTCTTTTATCACACACCACGCTCGAGTTTTCTAATCAGCTGAGTCTGCGAACAGACGCATGTGTTGTTGTGTCTGTCATGCCTGCAGACAATGGGTTTCAGGTGATGATAATCAGCAGGTACATCTAAGATTCCCTGGGGTTACTGGGATTTGTGGGGTTCGTTGCAGCTTTTTTCATGGGCCTGGAATACGCGCTGGGCGTAGGCATCCAGCAATGCCTCGCAGCCCTTGAGTCTTTCTGCTGCCTCGGTTGCCAGGTTGGCCCTATAGAAGTCGAGCCTAGCGATCTTTTCCAGCCAAGACTGGAGTTTTTTAAGATCGACATCGTTCTCTTCCAGTTCAGCGTAGGTGAAGTGCTGGACTTGGGTTTCATGTGCGATTTCAGCTTCAAAATCCGAGCACTTGCCGATGAATTCCTTATATTGCTCGTCCCGGTCAGCCCTGAAGCGGGCAATAACCTTCTCCTGCTGTGCCGGATCAAGGGCGGTTGTTTCCAGCAGAATGGATTCACCTGCCATCTTGTTGATCTCGTTTTCGATGATTTTGAACTGGCGGGTGTGGTCGTCTGTCTTGGGCAGCAAGCAGACACCGTTTTGCAGGTAAACAGCGCCCATGCCCTTGAGCTTGCGCCACAGCGCAATGCGCTTTCTAGCCGGTTCAGGGGGCACCTTGTATGTTAGCAATAGCCATCTTTCTGAGTTCATTTGAACAATTTAAATGTTACGATGGTTACATGTCAAGGGCGATTTTGCAGGCCAAATTTTCATATAAATTGAGGCGCCAGACAGCAGGTAGGGGACTGCTTTGCTGCCGGTCAATGCAGATCTTTTTTCCAACCGCTGGTTTTCCTAATCTCTGCAGTAGCTGATTATTGTCTAATGTTCAGGAAGATGATGATTATTCATAGCCTTAATATGCTACCTAAAGTTGACATCCTCGGCAAAGTGCCTTTGTCCAGAGTTGAATTCTGGCTCAAGACTGAAGTGAGGTAGGCATGAACACAGTGGTCCAGTACGAGTATGACAGGCTTGCCAAAAACTTTTTTCTATATCAAAATTCGATATCGAAATTAGATAAAGGAAAATGAAGATGGAACACCACGATCTTTTGTCCGGCCTGGTACGGTTGCACGTGCTGCATCATTCTGCAGAACATGAAGTTTACGGTCAGTGGATGATTGATGAGCTGGCCGAACATGGCTACCGGTTGAGTCCAGGCACTTTGTATCCTATGCTCCATTCTATGGAGAAAAAGGGATACCTGGTTTCCAGGAAGGTCCGGGAAGGCAAGGTCCAGCGCAAGCTTTACCGGATCACGGAAAAGGGAGTCCAGGGTCTGGATTTGGCCAGAAAACACCTCCAGGAGCTTATAAAAGAGACAGGAAACAAGGAAGAACACAAGGAGGTCGGCTCATGACAAGTTCTGTATTTTCAAGATCAATTGAAGTGTTCAAAGCCTTTCTCTTGCTTGGGCTCAGCTCCTTTGGCGGACCTATTGCTCATCTAGGCTATTTTCGGACCGAGTTTGTTGAGAAGCGTAAATGGCTGGATGAAAAATCGTATGCTGACCTGGTGGCCCTGACCCAGTTTTTGCCTGGTCCGGCCAGCAGCCAGGTTGGCTTTGCCCTGGGTCTGATGCGCGGAGGACCCTTGGGCGCAGCTGCGGCCTGGACTGCCTTTACTTTGCCTTCAGCCATAATTCTGATTCTGTTCGCCCTGGGCGCGGCAGTCATGGAGGGACCTGTTGGAAGCGGGATTATCCACGGTCTGAAAATCGTGGCTGTAGCCATTGTGGCTCATGCGGTCTGGGGCATGGCCAGATCGCTCTGCCCGGACCGGGAAAGAGCCAGCATAGCTCTGGGAGCTGTGCTGATCGTGGTCCTCAGTGCAGGTCCCCTGGGCCAGGTGGCTGCCATTGCAGCAGGCGGCCTGGCAGGACTGTGGCTGACCAGGAATATGGCCGACCAATATGCCGATGATCTTCACTTTCCAGTATCCAGGACAGCAGGGATCCTCTGTTTGACCCTGTTTGTGGTGTTGCTTCTGGGTCTTCCTCTGCTGACCCTTGTGTTTCCGATTCAGTCCCTGGCTGTTTTTGATTCATTTTACCGGGCCGGATCTCTGGTCTTTGGCGGCGGGCACGTGGTCCTGCCTCTTTTGGAGGCAGGTGTGGTCCAGCCGGGCTGGGTCACTCCGGACCAGTTCCTGGCCGGTTATGGTGCTGCCCAGGCCGTTCCTGGTCCGCTGTTCACATTTGCTGCGTACCTGGGCTGGGTTTTGGAGCCATTACCCAATGGTCCGGCTGGCGCAGCCATCGCCCTAGCAGCCATTTTTGTGCCCGGGTTCCTGTTGTTGGTGGGAGTTCTTCCTTTCTGGAATTCATTCAGGAAGATGGCCTCGGCCCAGGCTTTGATGCGAGGAGCCAATGCAGCGGTCGTGGGAGTACTTGGTGCGGCCCTGTACAAGCCGGTATGGACCAGTGCCATTCTGGGTCCTTATGAGTTTGCCCTGGCGCTGACCGGTTTTATCCTGCTGGAAACATGGAAGGCTCCATCCTGGATGGTGGTGATTGTCTGCGCTCTGGGAGGGCTGGTTATCAGCCTGGTGTAGCATCATGACATATCAGAAGAACAGGAGGATCTGCCGGTGTGTGAGGTGGAGGCAGCTAGCAATATTGCTAGCTGCCTGGAAGAGAACAAGGTACTGTTCATCTGTGACTATTTTTGGATCACACAGTTTCAGCCCTGTGGAATAATCGTGTCCAGGTAATCTATTTTTCACGTAGTTGTTTTTCTGTATTCATGTTCCCAATTTCATACAAAAAATTATGATGCAGCAGGCTAGTTGAACAAAGCGTTCCTGCTTGCAGGGGGTTGGGGCGGCTGTTAGGATGAAGCTGAGAATTGCTTTGATTGGTCGGGGAGCAGTGGCTTGTTTAAATACAATCAGATAGTTGAGGCCAGGGAGTTTCAGGTTTTGATTGAAAATAGCGTCCATACAGTAATGGAAGACCAGGAGTATAAATTGGTAAGCATTGACCATCTATTGTCCAAAACTGAAAACAATGAACCCCTGACCAGGGAGGAACTGATCCATCTCCTTTCATTTCCTCCGGATTCTCCCGAATCTTTCAGGATCATGGGTCGGGCCGGAATGATCTCCAGGGAGGTGGTATCATGCAGGGCTGAGATTCATGGTCAGCTGGCTCTGGATCTTGCTCCGTGCGTCTGTGGCTGCAAGTTCTGCTCGTTTGCCCAGGAAAACAGGATCTTCAGCCAGGAAACCAGGATCAGCCCTGAAGATGCTGTAGGATATGCAATGCAGTTCGCAAGACAGGGGGTAAACGCTCTGTACGTGATGACCACGGCCCAGTATCCCTTTGGCCGGTTTATTGAGATCTCTCAGGAAATCAGGAATAAACTTGATCCGGGGGTGATAATGGTGGCCAATGTGCCGGATCAGTCCCTGGAGCGGGCCCGGCGGATCAAGGATGCTGGTTATTCGGGTGTTTACCACGCCCTGAGAATGAGGGAGGGCCAGGATACCCTGATTCCACCGGAGAAGAGAAAGCAGAGCATCCGCAATTTCCAGGAAGCCGGATTAAAGGTGGGCACTTGCGTGGAGCCGGTGGGACCAGAGCATTCCCACGAAGAACTGGCTGATGCAATTTTGTTTGCTGGGTCCATTGGTCCGGCTTTCAGCGGTGCTGCCAGAAGGATCATGATTCCTGGGACTGAAATGGAAAAAAGAGGTATGATCAGCGAGTTGCGCATGGCCCAGATAGTTGCTGTGACCAGGCTTGGAACTCCCAGGTCGGTCAAAGGGTTCTGCACTCATGAGCCTTGTACCCTGGGCGCTGTGGCCGGCGCCAACCTGTTCTGGGCTGAGACCGGTTCCAACCCCAGGGATGTTCAGGAAAAGACCGAAAAGGGCCGGGGGCTGAGTCCAGCCGAGTGCAGAACCATTTACTCTGAAAGTGAATGGAAAATTCTGAACGGACCTTCGGTCTATTTTTCATAGCCTTCTCAATTTAGCGAATCAAGTTTGAGATGTGCGTTCTGGGAGCAGGGAGGTTGCCCCCAACCAATCCTGCTGTCTCCAGACCCTGCCCAGGGTTTTGAGCATTCAGCCCCAACCAAGGATCTGACAGGAACTCTAACCCATCAGTCTATCTCGCCTGTCTTCAGTTCTGCACGAGATGACTGGTATTATTTTCTAACTTGTTGACAGCATATAAACGATTGTTTATATGTTTATCTAAACCAAAATCATGGAGATGATTTTTGTCTGATAGGTCCAGAAACAAAGAATCTTTAGGCATTTACTTCAACGCTGCCCAAGTAGCCAAGTCCCTGGCTGATGAAAACCGGTTGCGCATCCTGGAATGCCTTGAAGATGGAAAGCACTCGGTGAGTGCTCTGGTTGAAAAGCTGGGGCTTTCCCAGCCGCTGGTATCCCATCATCTCCGTGAACTTAAAAGGACTGCTCTGGTCCGGGTGGAAAGAAAGGGGCCATTTGTCTACTATGAATTGACTGACGCAGGCGTACTTGACCTGATGAGGTCCTTGAGCCGAATGGCAGATTTGCTGCTCAAATCAAGAATACATTTTTAATAAAGCTAACCAGGAGAAAACAGCTTATGTCTGACTCCATTAATAGCATGCAGGGCCAGATTCAAAGGCTGATCCATGCTCTGGAACCTGATGCTGCCCTGGAGGTGTTGGGCTCACTTTTGAAAGATCTGCTTGTTCAACTGGATGAACAGGATCGGGTTGAGTTTATTCTGGGTCTTGTTGGGCATGAGGACACAGACAAGCTCAGCAGCATGGTCCATCTCTGAATGGCCAAATGTCTGGACGAAGGTGTCGATCCAACCCAGATGTGCAGATCCCTGGTGGACAGGATTTCCAGGTCTGAAGTTCTGAAAACAATTGCCGAACCTGAACTTCTGCCTCTTTTTGAAGACTGGCTTGAGGAGCTGGAAAAGGAATTGATTGCCCAAATGCAAGACAGAAAAAATGAAAGCCTGATTCAGGTGGCTGAGATGCTTGGCCTGTCCAGGTCAGGAGCGGCGTTTCTAAAGGCCAAACTGGAGCAGGAAGGAAAACTGTAAACCAGCTCAAGGAGACTGGGATGAAGCCAAAACAGACTATTTTGTTTGTAGGGCTGGCCATAGGATTGGCAGGGCTGGCTTTGTGGCTGACCAACAGGCCAGAACCAGTCTATCAGGGTTCATGGGAAACCGCCCTTCAGGAAGCCAGACAGGGCGGGTACGAACTGGTGGACACCCATGGTCTCTGGGAGCTTTATCAGACCGATCCAGATCTGCTCATAGTCGACACCAGGCAGAGCTGGGAATATCGGCTTGGTCACATTCAGGGCGCAGATAATTTCTCCATGGACCCCACGTGGTGGGACCGCTGGCGAAAACGCGGCGAAATGAGGGAGTTTCTGGGGGAGGACAAGTCCCGGCCCATTGTCTTTTACTGAGACGGCCTGGATTGAGTCATCAGTGACTCTGCAGCCCGGGTGGCTGTTAATCTAGGTTATGAACAAGTGCTTCGTGATCCCCTGGGATTTGAGGAATGGGAACAGCTTGGTTTTCCGGTTGAAAGAGCTGATCCGGACCGCCCCATCCAGTCTCTGCCTCCTGAACCTCCAGGTCCCCTTTCTGGCCTGGCCCTGCTGGGCACGCTTCTGGGCGTCTTTCTGGGAGGTCTGGCCCTGAATCTGACTCCATGTGTGTATCCCCTGATTCCAATAACGGTTTCATTTTTCGGAGGCAGAAGCGGCCAGAGCCGGGGCAGGCTTGTTGTTCACGGTCTTTTGTATATTGGAGGTCTGGCCCTGACCAATTCTATTCTTGGAGTGGCCGCAGCCCTGACTGGCGGGCTAATGGGCGGTCTTCTCCAGAATCCGCTGGTTTTGTGCGGACTAGCCATGATTCTGATTGTCTTTGCCCTGAGCATGTTCGGTTTCTGGGAGCTGCAGATGCCAGCCTCCCTGAACAAGGCGGCATCCAAATCTTTTGGGGGTTATTTTGGCAGCCTGTTTATGGGGCTGACCATCGGAGTTGTTGCCGCACCCTGCATCGGGCCCTTTATACTTGGTCTTTTGGCCTGGGTGGCAGCCATGGGCAGTCCTGTCATGGGCTTTCTGATTTTTTTCTTTTTAAGCCTGGGACTGGGAACACCTCTATTTTTTCTGGCTGTGTTTTCTGGCAGGCTGCAAAGCCTGCCCCGTTCCGGAGAATGGATGCTCTGGGTGCGTAAGCTCCTGGGTTGGGTCCTGGTTGGCATGGCCGTTTATTTTCTCAGGCCCCTGGCCGGAGAAATGATCGGACTGCTGATGATGGCTGGAGTACTGCTGGCCGCAGTAGTGCATCTGTCCATACTGGACAGGACGGTTGCTGGATTCAAAGGGTTTTACTGGATGAAGTCGGCTGTAATCCTGGTGGGATTGTTTACAGCCCTGTTTCTGGTTGGATCATGGATTTTCAAGGGTCCGGGAGTGGACTGGAAGAATTATTCTGAGGAACTCCTGGAACAGGCCATGATGGAGAACAGGCCGGTGATCCTGGATTTTTACGCAGACTGGTGCGCGCCCTGCAGACGTCTGGAGAATGAGACTTTCCACGATCCTGACGTGGTGGAGCTTTCCAGGGAGTTCGTCAGCATCAAGGTGGACCTTACCAGAGGAGGAGTGCCTCTTCACGAATACCTGGTGGAAAAATACAGAGTGCCCGGTGTGCCCACGGTCATCTTCCTGTCCCCGGACGGAATGGAAATGAAAGATTTGCGGGTTATTGACTATATGCCGCCGGAACGTTTTTTGGGACTGATGCAGAATGCATTGCAAACAACTAGGGGTTGATCATGCTCAGTGTAACATTCTTTTTAAATGAGCCCATGGGCAAAACCTGACGCCATTTCAAAGAAATGATGTCCGGTCTGGACAAAAAATATCCTGTACAAATCAATGTGGTTTCCAAACCGTTTAGTGAATATAGAAACCTTAAATATCAAGAAAGCAAACTTCCTGTGGCTCCAGCCATAATGATCGGCCAGGAAGTGCTGGTGCAGGGTCAAGACATCCAGCAGCATGATCTGGAGAAAGCCATCAGGGCAAGGCTTGGGAATTGATAAATTATCAGTACCTGGGCCGAAGCTGACCGGAAAAATATTCAGCTGAATCTTTTAATACAGGGAGAAAAATGAAATGTTGAAGGTCCATTTTTTTCTTAATGAGCCAAGTGGAAAGCCGTGAAAGGGCTTTCTGAAAATGATGCCCAGGCTGGGTGAGAAATACGATATCCAGATTGAAACTACTTCCAAACCCATTGCTGACTATCAGACAGACGAATACTTTGAACTGGACCTTCCAGTTGCTCCAGCGGTCATGGTTGGAGATGATATAGTGGTTGAAGGAAGCGGAATCGATCAATACGAACTGGAAAAGGTTATCTGCAAACACCTTGGCCTGGAACCGCCTGATCCTGCTCCAAAGGGTATTCTGGGCCGTCTGCTGGGCAGGTAGGGAGAAGGTCGTGACTGGACAGCATAATTACCTGATCAAGGCTTTTTTATTTCTTATGTTCATCCTGCTGGCCGTTTATCTGGTCAGGTTCAGTCCTGTCAGCGGATTCTTTTCTCCCAGGGCGCTGACCGAACTGGTGGAGGAAGCCGGGTTCTGGGCGCCGGTATCTTTTATCATTCTTTACGCTGCCGGGGTGTGCCTGTTCATTCCCGGTACTGTGCTTACCGGAATTGGTGCAGCCATATTTGGACCATACTTCGGGTTTGTCTATGTCTGGTTCGGAGCCATGCTGGGAGCCTCTGGAGCATTCTTCATTGCCAGATACCTTGGGCGCGACTTTGCTGCTTCCCTGATCAAGGGCAGGCTGGCCAGGTATGATCAGGCCATTGAACGTAACGGGTTTGCCACAGTCTTGTATCTTCGTCTGGTCTATTTTCCGTTTACACCAATGAATTTCGGCATGGGCCTGACCAGAGTCAGGTTCTGGGATTATTTTGCCGGGACAGGCCTGGGCATTATTGTGGGAACCTTTATCTTCACCTTTTTCATAGGGACCATCAGAAATGTCTGGCTTTCAGGTGACTGGTGGGGACTGCTTTCCTGGCAGGTGTTTTTGTCTTTGGCCTTGCTCGGCTTTTCCCTTTACCTGCCAAAGCTGGTCAAGAGGATTAAAGGGGAGTCTTGATAGTGGCTTTGCCGGAACTGGCCAGCCAAGTCCTTGGAAGATGCGAGCTCTGTGGGCTTTGCTCTGAAAACTGTTCTTTTTTGAAGAAGTGGGGCCTTCCAGGGGATATTGCCCGTTCTGTTCTGAACCATGAGTCCCGGACAGATCCTTTTGAGTGCAGCCTGTGCAGTCTGTGCACAGGTGTATGCCCGGTGGGGGTTGATCCTGCCGGCATGTTCCTGGCCATGCGCAGGGAGTCCCTGACCCGCAGTCCGGCAATACTCAGAAAATACTGGCGTCTTTTGCTCTATGAGCGGCTGAATAGTTCAGCCCTTTTATCCTGGTATAAGCCTTCCCGGACCAGCGAAAGTGTGTTTTTTCCCGGCTGTGCCCTGGCCGGAACCAGACCGGATGCCACCTGGGCATTGTTTATTGAGCTTAAGAGGTATATGCCCGGATTAGGAGTGGTTCTGGATTGCTGCTGCAGACCTTCCCATGATCTGGGCAATACAGTCCTGGTTGAAAAACGTTTGCAAAGGATGCTGGAAAGGCTTCATGTTCAGGGAGTCAGGCAGATAATCACGGCCTGCCCCAGCTGTTATTCCCTGTTCCAGGTCTGTGCTCCCAAATTGTCGATCAGAATGGCCTGGGAGGTTCTGCCAGGAATGAGGCTGGCTCATGAAAAAGCCCCTAAACACAAACTCCGTCTGCATGATTCCTGTGCCTTACGGTTTTTTCCAGGAGTTCAGGCCGGAATACGTGACTATCTTGCTGAATCAGGCCTGATTTGTGAAGAATTTCCAGATAATTTTGCCTGCACCTTGTGCTGCGGGGAGGGCGGGGCAGTGGGGTTTTTGAACAGGGATATGGCTCTGGCATGGGGCAGGGTACGCAAGGACCAGGCCGGTGATGACCTGGTGCTCACTTATTGCGCAGGTTGCACCGATTATCTCAGACTTGCCGGGATCAAGGCCGTTCATTTGATTGACTTTCTGATTCATCCGGAAAAGGCCCTGGCTGGTAATACAAGCCAGGTAAAATCGCCCTGGACCTATTGGAACAGGCTGAGGCTTAAATTCCGGTTCATCAGGGAAGTGTCAAAGCCGGAGAATTGCCAGTGAGCCAGTCCAGACAAGTCATGGAAATATCCGTTATTGTCCCGGTTTTCAGGGAACAGGCCGGAATCAATGCCTTTGTCCGCCATCTGGTGGATATTTTTCCTGTGGACAGACATGAGATTATTGTTGTTGACGGCAGTCCGGACGAGGAGACCCGGAAAGCTCTGGATGTTCCAGGCATATCTACGCTTGCTTCTGACAAGGGCAGAGCCAGGCAGATGAATGCCGGAGCAGGCCAGGCCACGGCCCAGGTCCTTTTATTTGTCCATGCAGACACCAGACTTCCGGCCAATTCCGCCCAGCTCATTCCAAGCGCACTAAAAGATGAAAATATTGTTGGCGGATCCTTTTCCCTGGGTATAACCTCTGAAAGGCCATTTCTCAAATTGGTTGAGCAGGTTGCTAATCTGCGTTCCAGGTGGACCAGAGTGCCGTACGGAGATCAGGGGATATTTGTTCGCAGGGATTATTTTTATAAGATTGGAGGTTTTAAAGACATTCCCATTATGGAGGATCTGGAGTTCATGACCAGGATCAAAAAGTCAGGAGGAAAAATCGAAATTCTTCCGGAAAGGGTCAAGACTTCTGACAGACGCTGGGAAAGAGAGGGGCCTCTTTACTGTACATTGAGAAACTGGCTGATTAGAATCATGTATCACTGCAAAGTATCTGCAGACAGGATTTCAAGTTTTTACAGGTAAGACTGGAGATCATGGCCAGTTCTGGCCGGGTTCTTGTGCTGACTAAAAACGGCCCCAGCCTGGATTGACCTGTCCGCGACAGGGGAGCTCAGGAAGGGTTGATTCTTTAAAAAAGGTTTAAACTTTGTTTCTGGACATTGCTTTCCAGACATTAATCAGGCCGTTGGTGGAAGGATCATGACTTGAAACCTCCAGATCATCCTCCAATTCAGGCTCAATGACTCTGGCCAGTTCCTTGCCCAGCTCCACACCCCACTGGTCAAAAGAGTTTATGTTCCAGACTGCTCCCTGGACAAAAATCTTGTGCTCATACAGAGCAATGAGTGCTCCGAGGCTTTTGGGAGTGAGTTCAGGCAGCATGATGGAGTTGGAAGGCCTGTTTCCGGGGAACACTCTGTGGGGAAGAAGATGGCTTATTTCTTTTCCCGGTCTTTTGCCAGCCTGCATCTCTTTTAGAACCTGGGCCTTTGTCCTGCCGGTCATCATGGCTTCTGTCTGGGCCAGGTAATTGGCCAGCAAAAGTCTATGCTGTTTGGGATGATGGTTGGGCTGACGGGCAAAGATTATGAAGTCGCAGGGCACAAGCCTTGTCCCCTGGTGCAGGAGCTGGAAAAAAGCGTGCTGGCCATTTGTGCCGGGTTCGCCCCAGATCACCGGCGCGGTTTCATAGTCGGTCTGCTGGCCATCAAGGGTCACGGACTTTCCGTTACTTTCCATTTCAGCCTGCTGCATATAGGCGGGGAACTCTTCCAGATACTGGCTGTAAGGCAAAAGAGCATGGGTCTGAGCCTTGAAGAAATCTGAGTACCAGATTCCAAGCATCCCCATGACAGCCGGCATGTTTTGTTCCAAGGGGGAGTTTCTGAAATGTTCGTCCATTTCATGGGCTCCTGAGAGCAGTTCTATAAAGCTATCCATCCCAATGGACAGGGCTATGGGCAGGCCGATGGCCGACCACAGGGAAAATCTTCCCCCAACCCAGTCCCAGAAGGAGAACATGTTTTCAGGATCGATTCCAAACTCCCGGACCCTGGAGGTGTTGGTGGATACTGCTACAAAATGGGCCGGGATATGCATTTCATCCATTGCCCCTTTTAAAAACCATTCCCTGGCCCTGGTGGCGTTGAACATGGTCTCCTGAGTTGTGAAGGTTTTGGAAGCTATGATGAACAGAGTGGTTTGCTGGTCCAGTGTTGCCAGAGTATTTTCCAGGTGGGCCGGGTCCACATTGGATACAAAGTGGATGTTTAAGCCTGGTTTGGCATAAGCTGACAGGGCTTTTGTGACCATCTTGGGGCCCAGATCCGAGCCGCCGATGCCGATATTGACCACGTCTTTGATGGGCTTTTTTGTCCAGCCTTGCCACCGGCCCTGTCTGACCCTGGATGAAAAACTGCTCATCTTATCCAGGACCCTGTTCACTTCCGGCATCACGTCCTGGCCGTCCACCATTATGGCCCGGTTTGACCTGTTGCGAAGTGCTATATGCAGGACACTGCGGTGTTCTGTGAAATTTATCTTTTCTCCATTGAACATGGCCTGGATTCGTGGCTCCAGATCCATATCCCTGGCCAGGGAAAACAAAAGTTTCATTGTTTCCTGGTTGATCCTGTTTTTTGAATAATCCAGAAATACCTGTCCTGCCTGGAGAGAGTAATTTGAAAACCTTTTACTGTCTTTGGCAAACATGTCTTGCATGTGTTGTTCTTTAATCTGCTGGAAATGCTTTTGCAGCTTGGGCCAGGCCTGGGTCTGGGTTGGCTTGGACATTAAAAATCTCCTTGGTTTTCTGGCGTTGATCACTCTTAACTATCTCTTAGAAACAAGTCCTTGGCAATGCAAAAAAATTAACAACTTGCAGTTTGTTAAGCCCTTAGGTAATTCTTGGATTTAGAAAAGTGAATGGGGCTGTTAAGTCGGTCCTGATGGTTCATTAGAATTTCGGATGGTCCTTAAGGGAAAAATGTTGGAAATTCCATCAATGGCATATCTTCATGGAGAAGTGCTTGCATGAAAGAGCAAAATACCTGCCTGGCAGTAATGCTCAAGTATCCAGAGCCGGGCAGAGTCAAAACCAGGCTTGGCAGGGTGATTGGGATGAGCCAGGCTGCCAGGCTTTACAGAGGGTTTGTTCTTAGATTGATGGAGTCCTGCAAGTCGGTTGGATATGAAGTGGTGCTCAGCTGTCATCCTGATCGCCCTGTCCATGATTATAAAAAATGGCTTGGGTCGGGCTACAGGTTTGTGGTCCAGGATGGTGATGATCTTGGTCTAAACATGATGGGCTGCTTTGAACGTGTTTTTGGCATGGGATTTAAAAGGGTTGTCCTTGTTGGCAGTGATTTGCCCCACTTGTCCATGGGATATATGAAAACTGCCATCCAGCGGCTTGAAAGTAATGATGTAGTGGTTGGACCTGCCAGAGACGGTGGATACTATCTGCTGGGCATGAGCCAGGACGCTTATAGCCCAGTTTTTTTTCAGGATATTAGCTGGAGCGGACCTGATGTTTTCAGCCGAACTATGGAAATTGTGGAGGATAATAACCTGAAGAGCTTTATTCTTCCCTGTCTCAGAGATGTGGATACTGTGGATGATTTAAAATTTATTCTGATCCGTGAGGGAATCGAACTTGACAGACCTGGCGGTTTGAACAGGGCTGTGGAGGAATTGATAGGCAGGTATGGCCTGTTTTGATACTTAATCCGGGCTTGACTTTGGTAATGTGGACATTTATAAATTACTTATTTAGCTAATTGTGCAAATATAAAATTATGATCAGGATGCTTCAACAAACCAAGGCTCTGGCCGACGGCAACCGGCTGCGAATAATTGCAGCCCTGTCAAGATTCCCTGAGCTGTGTGTCTGCCAGATAACTGAGCTTCTGGGCCTGGCCATGGCCACGGTATCCCGGCATATGGGGGTCCTGCAGAATGCAGGGCTGGTGGAGAGCAGGAAAGACGGACGCTGGGTATACTACAGCCTGGCCAGTGATTTTCCGGTGAAACTCAAGTTGTGGATTGAAGCTGATCTCATGCCCAGTCCAGAGATTGAAGCAGATAGAGTCCGGCTGGATGAGATCACTGCCATTCAGGTGGAGGAGCTGTGCAGGAAAAAAGCTGGTCCCTGTGACCAGGAGTAAAAAGTTTAATTTGAAAACTGTTTCCGGATGCTGGAAATACTGGTTTCCGGATGAAAACCAGTTCAAGGTGGTCAAAAAATATGGATAAGCACAAGTCTGATAGAATCAGCCAAAAAATGTCATTGCTGGACCGGTATTTAACGGTCTGGATATTCGCAGCCATGGTCCTGGGAGTTCTCATCGGATTTTTTTTCAAGGGGCCGGTGGAGAGCTTTAATGAAGTATTAACTGTGGGCGAGCACACCAATCTGCTTATAGCCTTTGGTCTGATTCTGATGATGTATCCGCCTCTGGCCAAGGTCAAATACGAACTTATGCCCAGGGTTTTCTCAGATTTTAAGATCCTGGGTCTTTCTTTGGTCCAGAACTGGATCATAGGACCCATCCTCATGTTTACCCTGGCTGTGGGCTTTTTTGGATTTGTGGCTCCGGCCCTGTTTGGCCCTGATGAACGCTGGGGATACTATATGGTTGGGCTCATTCTGGTGGGAATTGCCAGATGCATTGCCATGGTCCTGGTCTGGAATACTCTGGCTAAAGGTAACAGTGAATACGCAGCCGGGTTGGTGGCTCTGAACAGTGTGTTTCAGATTGTGACTTTTGGGTTTTATGCCTGGGTGTTCATCACTGTCCTGCCGCCCTTTTTTGGATTGGAAGGTATTGTTGTGGACGTGACCATCGGTGAGATCTTCGCCAGCGTCATGATCTATCTGGGCATTCCGTTCGGGGCCGGGATCCTGAGCCGGGTGATCCTGCTGCCCATTAAGGGGCATCAGTGGTATGACAGTGTATTCATCCCTAAGATATCCCCTATTACCCTGATTGCTCTACTTTTCACCATTGTGGTCATGTTCAGCATGCAGGGTGAGCAGATTATTTACCGGCCCCTGGATGTTATCTGGATCGCTGTGCCCTTGACCTGTTACTTTGTGTTCATGTTTTTGATAAGCTTTTTCATGGCCTCCAAGCTGGGCGCTGATTACAGCCGCAGCGCCACTCTGGCCTTTACTGCTTCGGGCAATAACTTTGAGCTGGCTATTGCCGTGGCCATTGCGGTCTTCGGCATTGCTTCGCCCATTGCCTTTGCTACGGTGGTGGGACCTTTGGTGGAGGTTCCGGTACTCATCGGTCTGGTCCATGTCAGCCTGTATTTCTTAAGAAAGGTGTTTGGGAACGTGGTCCGGGATGATGGCCTGGAAACTGAAACTTTCGGGGGTGCAGGCCGGGCCTGCCAGGCCGGACAACGGGTTTCAGAAACAATGACCAGAAAATAGCCGTCAAGAACTGTACCCTGGTACAGCTTTTGACAGGGAGTATCACAACTTCCACTTTGATACAGGTATAGTTCGGTCAGATTCAAGATGAACAGGTTAAAATACTTCAGACTGGGGCTTATGGCCATAACTATAGTTATGGCCATGATTCTGCCTGGGGAGGCGGGGGCGAAAACCCTTGAGCAAAAGGTCGGTCAAATGATCATGGTCGGGATTACTGGCTTTAAAGTGGCTGATGATAATCCGGTTGTCAGGGACATTGTCGACTATGGCATCGGCGGCGTGGTGTTACTTGAAGATGAAGCATGGCCAAAAGAGACAGAAAACAGCTCTGATTCGTCGGCCTGGTTGAGAGAAATGACTGCAAGCTTGAGAAACCTGCCTGGTGGAGACAGGCTGCTTATAGCGGTCAGCCACGAGGGTGGAGAGTTTACTACCCTCAAGGAAGGGCTTGGTTTTAACAGGTCATTAGCTCAAGGTTATCTTGGTGAAAATGACAATATCAGCCTGACCATGAAAAGCGCCCTTGATTCTGCACAGTACATATCAGATCTGGGTTTTAATCTGAATCTGGCTCCACTGGTAAACCTGGGTCCAGCCCAGTCAAAGAATGAACTGCACTTCCAGGACAGGTTTTTTTCCCAGGATCCAGATGTTGTTCTTAACCATGCCTGGGAAGTGATCAATGCCTATCGAGTTTTCAGGGTGCTCACAGCAGTAAAGTATTTCCCTGGCATCCCGGAAGAACTTCACGGTTCCTATAAAGGTTTTCCTGATATCTCCAAGTCCTGGGATGACAGGGAACTCTCTGTATTTCAAGAGCTTATTCAGGACCCTGGATGTGACCTGGTCATGATTGGGCATTATTACAACACTCACCTTGATCCTGAATGGCCAGCCAGTTTGTCGGAAAGGACAATCAACGGGGTGCTGCGTCAAAAGCTCGGTTTTGACAAAGTGGTAATATCTGATGATATGCTGAGTGAGGCCATGCAGGACAATTATTCACTGGACAAGATCCTGGAAAGAGCTGTTCTGGCAGGTGTGGATATGATAATGTTTGGCAACAGCTTGGTCCATGAGCCGGATATTGCAAAAAGAAGTATTCAAACAATAGTGAATCTGGTTGACCAAGGCAGAATAAGTAAGAGCAGGATTGATGAGTCTTATGAGAGAATAGCTGAACTCAAGTCCAGGCTAAGGCCCCCGGTTGAAAGTGATTGCTCATTTTGTTTGGAGTAGCTGCCGACTTTTGTTTGAGGACTTTTTCTTAGTTTTCACTGCCGGATGAAGACATCTTAAAATCTGCATTCTGGCTGTTTTCTTCCAGGATGATCGTGGGTCATGACTAGTTGCCAGACCTGGATATCCCTTGCCCTGAAGGCTCCTGCGCAAGAAAGCAGGTAGTACTCCCACATTCTTTTGAATCGCTTATCGTACTTTGGATTATTCTTGCTCAAGTCGGGCCATGTCTGCTGGAAGTTGTTGTTCCAGGCCATGAGGGTCTTGTCGTAATTCGGACCCAGATTGTGAACATCTTCAATTATGAACAGTCCTTCTATGGATTTGGATATCTGCATTATTGAAGGCAACATGCCGTTGGGAAAAATATACTTGGTGATCCAAGGATCACAGCTTCGTTTGGATCTGTTGGCTCCTATGGTATGAAGAAGGAATATTCCTTCTTTTTTCAGGCAGTCATGGACAACCTTCATAAAAGTCCGGTAATTCTTGTGACCTACATGCTCAAACATGCCAACGGAAACAATCTTTTCATACTGGCCTGTTATGAAACGATAGTCCTGATCTTTGAACTTTACGGGCAGCTCTTTGCAGAATTTTCGGGCATGGTTCAGTTGGCGACTGGAGATATTGACTCCTGTTCCCTGGCAGGCATGACGTTCAGTTATGTGCTTGAGAAGTCCCCCCCAGCCGCAGCCTATGTCCAGCAAATGGTCTTTTTGCTGGAGGTTGAGCTTGCTGGAGATTAACTGAAGTTTATTATGCTGGGCTTCGTTCAGGTCTTGCGTGTCTTGAAAAAAAGCACAACTGTATTGAAGATAGGGGTCCAGAAAGGAAAAAAACAGGTCGTTTCCCAAGTCATAGTGTTTCTCAGCTATGATCCTGCTGCGCATAATTGTTTGCAGGTTGAATAGCATGCCTGGCAGAAGCTTGAGCAGATATCTGAGCCTTTTTGGAGTATTGTGGTGCAAACCTGCCTGCAGCAACTTGAAAAACATAACATCCAGTCTTTTACAATCCCACCAACCGTCCATGTAAGATTTTCCCAGTCCAAGGTTTCTTTGGTTGTAGACACGTTTGTACCAGCGTTCATCATGAACCTGGATATCCCAGGGATTGGGGCCGTTGACTAGGACGCCTGCGTTTCCAAGCAGCGTTTTTACAGTCTTTGCTGCCATGATTTTGCTCCTTGATACAGCTAGTAGAGTCTCTTGAAGATGGGCTGCTTTATTTACCTAGCTAGTTTTATTAACAGGAAATGGGTCATTCAGGGGAACGACTCCTGACTCATCCCAGGCAGAATGGCTTAACGGAAACTGAAGGTTCCCAGAGGTCCGTTGTCTACGGTGCTGTTGAACAGGGTGTGTTTCAGGGCAGAAATCTCTTCAGGAAGGTAGCGTCCATACATTTTAATGGGCAGCTCAGGAATGAATACAGTGGGTGATGAGGCAAGGGTGAGCAGGTATTCAATGAGATAGCCGGCATTTTGCCCCAGCGGGCCGCTGTACGCCTGCCTGTGACGCATCCTTAGAATCCTCAGTTCATGGATGGAGCGGCCAAACTCAGCCTCCATCAGCTCTTCAGGAGTTGTCAGAATAAGTTCCACCTGAACAGTTGATTCGCCTTGATCAATATATTCCAGAGCCTGCCT
The DNA here is from genome assembly GCF_000686525.1 of Desulfonatronovibrio hydrogenovorans DSM 9292. Taxonomy (NCBI): domain Bacteria; kingdom Pseudomonadati; phylum Thermodesulfobacteriota; class Desulfovibrionia; order Desulfovibrionales; family Desulfonatronovibrionaceae; genus Desulfonatronovibrio; species Desulfonatronovibrio hydrogenovorans. Next base: position 53,096 of record NZ_JMKT01000016.1, on the reverse strand, counting down.
GCGGACCTTGTCCGGGTCTAGTCCGCGCATTCGGGTAAAGTTCCAGTCTGCAGCTTCGAGACGGGCTTTCAGGTCTTTTGGTTCTGGCAGGTCTATGTTCATCAGGAGGTTGACAGCGTTATATTCTCCTTCATGTCTTTCAATCTCTACAACCTGAATTCCCTGTTCAGAGTCCAACAATTCAGGAATCCTCTCGATGGTTTCCTGTCCCGCAACCATCTTGAATCCGACTATGTCATTAACAATCATGGCCTGGGGATCAATTCTGACCATTTTATCTCTGAATCTTCGGGCAATGTTTTCCTCGGCAGCCACGAAATCTTCCTGCATTGCTTCTGGAGAGCTGATCAGTCCACTAAGGGGAACCCCTGCATCCATTGCCCTTTGTCCAGCCAGTCGGGTGGCTTCGGCCTGAATTTCTTTAAACAGGGCATCCACCAGCCTGAAGGACACTTTTTCCGCAACTCTGGACAGTCTCTTGATTCTTGCTATGGCCACCAGGCGGGAGTCCCTGTCCAGGATGATCCGGGCATTAACAGGCAGGTATGGAAAGTAGTACTTGGGGTTTTCCTGAAAATTTTTGGCCAGCTCATCTGTGCGTGGCGTCCTGACCGGAAGGTGGGAAATGATTTGTTCCCTTAGGGCAGATTTCTGTTGCACCTGCATAGTGCTGAAGGGTCCGCTGAATACCCGGCCCAGAAAAGAGAAGATGTGTTCTGCGGCAAGGGTTGAAATGGCACTCTCATAGACGAATATCTTGGTTATCCGTTCTCCGTCCCGGGGATGAAAGTCATCGTTCATCCAGCTAAGGGTCAGGTCAAAGAGTTCCTGTCGATGGGCCATTACAGTCAGATACATGCTGTTTCCTTGTGATATTGGGATTCTTTTTCATGAGTATTTCCAACCTAAGGTTATGACGGTTTATTTTCAAGGATTAATTTTTTCTCTTGGAAAAACAAAGGCTGCATGGGGGATAAAGAAGCATTTAAACCCCATGCAGCCTTTGTTGAGGGCTGACTAAGTATCCTCGGCTGTACGTTGAGATGCCTTGATCCAGTCAGAGCAGATGATTCCTCACTTTGTTGGAGCCTTCACAGTCCATTGGAAAGTTCGGACCATGAATCTGGCAGATGATTAAGCAGCTCCGGTCGCCGCGATAATATCTCTCAGATACCAGGTGGCAATGCTGAAGTAAATGAGCACGCCACCGATGTCTGCAATGGAGGTAATAAGCGGGGCACTGGCTGTGGCTGGATCCATCTTGAACCTGGTCAGCAAAAAGGGCAGGCTCATGCCCACCAGGCTGCCGAATAAAACTGTCAGGACCATGGTCATGGCCACTACAACAGCTACTTCAGGTCCTGCCCTGAAGATGCCGATGAGTGATACGGCTAATCCCATGGCCAGACCGATTCCAATGGCCACGGATACTTCTTTGCTCAACAGCCGGAACCAGTCCTTGAGCTTGACGTCGCCAATGGCCAGTGCTCTGACCATGAGGGTGGCAGACTGGGATCCAGCATTACCCCCGCTGTCTATGAGCAGGGGCAGGAAAAAGACCAGAGCCACTACAGCCTCAATGGTGTCCTCAAAGTGGGCTATGCCAGCTCCGGAGAAGATGTTCATGAATACCAGAACCAGCAGCCAGGGCAGCCGCTTCTGGATCATGGTCATAAAGCCTGCGTCTTTGAGGCTGACATTGAGATCAGGCAGCTTGTGGGTCATACCCCCGAAACGGTGAAAGTCCTCAGTGGCTTCATCGTCAATGACATCATGAATGTCGTCATATGTCACAATGCCCACCAGGGCCTCATTGCCATTAGTCACAGGAATGGCCAGCAGATCATACTTCTTGATCTTTCTGGCCACCTCTTCTTGATCTTCCTGAACTGTAACTTTGACCGGATCTGGGTGCATCAGCTCTTCAACTTTGACCTCAGGCCTGGCCAGGATGAGTTCACGCAGGGAAACCGTTCCCAGGAGCCTTCGGTGCTGGTCAATTACGTAGGCGTAATAGATTGTTTCCTTGTCAGGAGCCTCCACTCGGAGCTTGTCAATGGCTTCGCCTGCTGTGATATCTTTGGGCAGAGCCGCATATTCTGAGGTCATCAAGGCTCCTGCGGTTCCTTCCTTATATGATTCCAGCTTGACAATATCCTGGCGTTCAGCCCTGGCCAGCAACTGCAAAAGCCTTTGTTTGCGCTCGTCCGGGATGTTGCGGATCATGTCCACCCGGTCGTCGGAGCGCATCTCATTGATGATTTTGCTTAAGACGTCATCAGATAGTTTAAGCAGGATGTTTGTCTGATAGCCAGGATTGACTTCGGCCAGCAGTCTGGACGAGTACTCAGGACCTAGCCTGGACATGACCTCGATTACCTGGTTGATTGGGGCTAATTCAAGGGAATGGGCTAGATCAACCGGATGGATGGAATTGCAGAATTCCAGGAGCAGCTCATCCTGGCCATTTTCAAGGTATTTCCTAATGGTGGAATAGATGTAGGGCTTTTTCATTGTTCTCCTCCGTAAATGAGCCGCCGGGTGGTGAAATGGCGGAGGAGGAGAATCTGCGGATCAGAAGGTGTTATCCGAAGGGCAGGTGTCCTGATCGCCTCTTCACGACAAGGCGGTGCTTGGCTTTATTCAGCCGGTTTGGTTGAATGGCGCTAAGTAAGCGCCAACTACTGCCTTCTTCCATTTTCTGTTTTACTCCATGTTAAGGGTTGTTGAAAAAAAATGAACAGCGGAATAATTAATTGCAGTTGTATGAAACTGTCAAGGATTAAATTGATACCAAGAGTTTTGTTTTGCAACCAATGGAAAAAATCTCAAATTTTTATTGACCAGCATTTTGGAATAAAGCTAAATTTCTTAGTATTAGACAAAATAGGAAGGACGAATTGAGCAGGGGTAAACCCAATGTTACAACCAATAGTCTGATTTTTAAAGGAGGGTCATATGTGGGAATATACCGACAAGGTCAAGGAGCATTTCATCAATCCCAGAAATGCAGGCTCCATTGATGATGCCGATGCCGTGGGCGAGGTAGGCTCCCTGGCCTGCGGAGATGCCCTGAAACTGTTCATTAAACTGGATGATTCCGGCCGGATCAAGGATGCCAGGTTCAAGACCTTTGGCTGTGCAAGCGCCATAGCTTCCAGTTCTGTACTGACTGAAATGCTCAAGGGCAAAACCGTTGAAGAGGCCTCAAAAATAACCAACCGAGATATTGCCAGGGAGCTGGGAGGTCTGCCCAAGGAGAAGATGCACTGTTCAGTCATGGGCCAGCAGGCCCTGGAGGCGGCTTTGAGAAATCTCCAAGGCCTGCCTCCAGTTGTTCAGGACCTGGAAGGTGAAGTGGTCTGCGAATGTTTTGGAGTGACTGAAGAGCAGATCCGAAAGGCTATCCTGGAAAACAGGCTGGACAGCGCTGATGATGTGACCCATTTTACCAAGGCCGGAGGGGGCTGCACTGATTGCCTGCCTGAAATAGAAAGGATTCTGGACGAGCTTAAAGGTCAAAAGCCTGTTCCGGAAAAACCGTCTGCACTAAAGAAACCCCTGACCAACCTGCAGAGAATGCAGCTGGTCACTAAAGTCATTGACGAAGAAATCAGGCCCAGCCTGAAAAAGGATGGAGGAGACATAGACCTGATTGATATCGACAAGACCAAAGTGCTGGTGGCCCTCAGGGGGGCTTGTTCCGGGTGTCCTTCCAGTCAGGTTACTCTCAAGGATTTTGTGGAGAAGAAGCTTAAGGACCGGGTGGATGAAGGGATCTCGGTGGAGGAGGTGGACTCATGAAGACAATCTATCTGGACAATAATGCCACCACCAGAACTGCTCCGGAAGTGATCCAGGAGATGCAGCCTTTTTTCGGCGAATATTACGGAAACCCCTCCAGCATGCACAGTTTCGGAGGATATGTTCAGCAGAAAATAGCCCTGGCCAGAGAAAGGGTTGGAGCAGGGCTGGGGTGTCTGCCTGAAGAAGTAGTCTTTACTTCCGGGGGAACAGAAGCCGACAACGCTGCCATTTTTTCTGCAGTCCAGGCTCAGCCGGATAAAAAGCACCTTGTCACCACCAGGGTGGAACACCCGGCTGTGCTTAGTACTATGAAGTACCTGGAAGGTAAGGGATATCGGATCACTTACCTGGGAGTGGATCAGGAAGGCAGACTGGACATGGATGAATATATTGACAGCCTGCAACCGGAAACGGCCCTGGTTTCAGTAATGTATGCCAACAATGAGACAGGAGTAATTTTCCCCGTCCCGGAAATGGCAGCCGCTGCCAGGGACAGGGGAATTCTGTTTCACACCGATGCTGTCCAGGCCATGGGCAAGATATCCATGTCTCTTAATGATTTGCCTGTTGACTACCTTGTTCTGTCGGGTCACAAGATCCATGGTCCTAAAGGAGTGGGGGCCCTGTATGTCCGGAAAAAGTCCCCGTTCAGACCATATATCATGGGCGGTCATCAGGAAAGGGGACGCAGAGCCGGGACTGAAAACACCACCGGCATCATCGGCCTGGGTAAGGCCATGGAACTGGCCATGACCCATTTGGAGTCAGGGAACAAAAAGATGGCCGATTTAAGGGACAGGCTGGAGCAGGAACTGCTCAAATCGGTTCCAAGGTCAAGGGTCAATGGTGAAAACGTCAACCGCCTGCCCAACACCCTGAATATCTCCTTTAGTTATGTTGAAGGGGAAGCCATCCTGCTCCTGCTGGATCAGGATGGAATTTGCGCCAGTTCAGGTTCGGCCTGTACATCAGGGAGCCTGGAGCCGTCCCATGTTCTCAGGGCCATGGGAGTGCCCTTCACCCATGTTCATGGTTCCATCAGGTTCAGTTTAAGCAGGTATACAACCGACCAGGAAATCGACCTGGTCCTGGACAGACTGCCCAGGATAATTCAGAGACTTAGAGATATGTCTCCATTTTCAGCCGGTAATGAGCCAGTTCTTCCAAACAAGAAATGAGCAAGTCAGGGGAGTGATGATGAAGATTTACAAAAATATGTGTGAACTGGTGGGTCGGACTCCGCTGGTATATCTGAACAGGGTGTCCAATGGATGCCGGGCTGGAGTGGCAGTCAAGCTGGAGGCCTTTAACCCGTGTTTTTCAGTCAAGGACCGCATCGGACTAAATATGATTGTGGCTGCTGAAAAAGAAGGATTGTTGAAACCGGACAGCGTGATCATCGAAGCTACCAGCGGCAATACAGGAATAGCCCTGGCCTTTGTCTGTGCGGTCCGGGGGTACGATCTTATTTTGACTATGCCGGAAAGCATGAGCAGGGAAAGAAGAGATCTGCTCAAAGGGTTCGGGGCCAGGCTGGTTCTGACTCCTGCGGCTGAAGGGATGAAAGGAGCGGTGGACAGGGCCAGGGAGATTCTGGCTGATACCCTCAATGGGTTCATGCCGGCACAGTTTGACAATCCGGCCAATCCTGAGGTTCATTACAATACCACCGGTCCAGAAATCTGGGAAGACACCGATGGCCGGGTGGATATTTTTGTCGCCGGGGTTGGCACTGGAGGGACAGTTACCGGAGCCGGCACTTTTCTGAAGGAGAAAAAATCATGGTTAAAGGTAGTGGCAGTGGAACCGGCAAGCTCTGCGGTCCTGTCCGGAGGAAGCCCTGGTCCTCACTCAATCCAGGGGATCGGGGCCGGATTCATTCCGGGAATCCTCAATACGGATATTCTTGATGAAGTCATTCAGGTGACCAATGAACAGGCCATGACCATGGCCAAAAGGCTTATTCAGGAAGAGGGGATCCTGTGCGGTATTTCTTCCGGGGCCATTGTTCATGGTGCTCTGGAACTGGCCAGGAAAAAAGAGAACCAGGGTAAGCTCGTCACATGTATTGTCTGTGATACAGGAGAAAGGTATTTGAGTACTGAACTTTTCAAAGGCTGATCCAGGCGGTTTTTTCTGTTGTAAAGTCTCAACCCCCAGAAGAATGGTGAAGCATGCCTGACAAATTTTTAGATTCGAGAAAAAAGAATATGGTCCAGGAGAGCAAAAGACAGCAAATCATGGATCAGGTTATCAGTGAACTTGGTAATCCTGACTCTTACCGAGAGGTTTATTACAGTCCAGAACATGGCCAGCCCATGCCGTCAATCCAGGCCCTGTCCGAGATCATGGATGTCCTCAAGTCGGTTTTGTTTCCAGGATATTTTGGCAATTCTGAAATATCTCCGGCAGCCATGCCCTATTATCTTGGTTCGGGGATTGACCGGGTCTACAAGATGCTGGGTGACCAGATCCGGCGGGGCTACTGTTTTTTGTGTCATCTGAACGGTCAGGACTCATGTGAAGACTGTGATGATATGGCCATGAACCTGGCTGGCGAATTTATTTCTGTTCTGCCCAGGATCAGGTCTTTTCTGGCCAGGGACGTGAAGGCGGCCTATGAAGGGGATCCGGCAGCTAAAAGTCTGGGGGAAATCATTTTCTGCTATCCCAGCATCCTGGCCCTGATTCATTACCGGGTTGCCCATGAGCTTTATCACTTGGGAGTAGACCTCATACCCAGGATTATTTCAGAGATGGCCCATTCCAAAACAGGTATTGATATTCATCCGGGAGCGGAAATCGGGTCAGACTTCTTCATAGATCATGGGACAGGTACGGTTATCGGGGAGACCTGCATCATCGGTAATAATGTCAGGTTGTATCAGGGAGTGACCCTGGGGGCTAAGAGTTTTCCCAAGGACGAGTCCGGCAGGCTGGTCAAGGGAATGCCCAGGCATCCGATTGTGGAAGACAAAGTGATTATCTATTCTGGAGCCACTATACTGGGCCGGGTGACCATTGGTCAGGGGTCGGTGATCGGCGGGAATGTCTGGCTGACCCAAAGTGTTCCCGCCGGAACCATGCTTGTCCAGGAGCTGACAAGAACTGACTCCGGAAGATCCGGTTAGACTTATGGGCTCTGGCGGACCCAGCTAGTTTGGGAATAGTTTACTGCTGTAACAATAATTTTAAGGCGATGTGACCGGATCGTAACATGTTCAGTGTACCAAGATAGGGTATTCATATTTTGTAACATTATTCAAAAAACCGGGTTGCAAAGCCTTCAGGGGCGGTTGGATGAAGAAAAGTAAAGTGCTGGTAATTGAAGATGAAGAGGATATCCAGAATCTGCTGCTTATGAATCTGGAATCAGCCGGATACAGGGTCCTGGTTACGGATAACGGCTATGACGGCCTGCGCATTGCCCAGGAGGAAATGCCGGAGGTTATTTTGCTGGATCTGATGCTTCCGCACATGGACGGACTGGAGGTCTGCCGGAGATTGAAAAGCAGTGCCAAGCTGAAGCACATCAAAGTGATCATGGTGACGGCCAAAGGAGAGGAAGTCGACAGGATCGTCGGCTTTGAACTGGGTGCTGACGACTATGTGGTCAAGCCTTTCAGTGTCAGGGAGCTTATGCTGAGGATCAAGGCCATCATCAGACGGGAGGGTGATGGTGAAGCAAACACCAAACAGATCTGGAAGCATGAAGGTCTGGAATTTGATTTTGCTGCCATGCAGTTCAGGCTTGACGGGAAAAACATCAATCTTACAGCAACTGAACTCAAGCTTCTGGCTGAATTCATTCAGAACCAGGGCAAGGTTCTGTCCAGGGAATATCTTTTGAATCATGTCTGGGGATATGAGTTTGACGGCTATGCCAGGACTGTTGATACCCACATCAGAAGACTTCGGGTCAAACTGGGCAGATATGCCGATATAATTGTCACTTCCAGAGGCCTGGGGTATAAATTCAATCCTGATTAATTGGGTTCAGCATGACAGGCTGAGGTGGGTACTCTTGACCACAGCCAAGGTGGACTCCAGCTGCCGGCAGCCAGGTAGCTGAAAAAGAGTTCCATATTCCTTGGAGCATATGCCCAAAAGCTTCGGCTGTATGGAAGCGCGTTTTTCTGGGGCCGGGCAAGCTGGGGTTTTTCATCAGGCTGTTATCCAGGTTGTTTATGAAAATGAAAAATAGATATTCCCTGAAAATTAAACTCATCATCTCTTTTTGGGTTGTACTGGTCATAGCCCTGGCCATTCCGTCCTATTACTTCATGAACACAGTGGAGGAGGAGGTCAAAAAGGAGACAATCAAAAGCGTTTCAGACAGGATGTCCATACTTGTGTGGTCGTTGTCCAACAATGAATCTGAGAATCTGTCCCTGCTGGATGAAGTCATCAAGGAAATCGGTGAAACCGGCCAGGACAGGATCAGCATCATTAATCTGGAAGGTGTAGTTCTGGCTGATTCAATGGTCCCCTTTGACCAGGTCGGCCGGATAGAGAGCCACAGGGCAAGAGAAGAATTTGTCAACGCCCTGAGTCATGGGGATGGATACAGTGTCAGGCACAGCTCCACTGTGGATCGGCATCTTATTTACTATGCCCGGAAAGTTGATCTGGAACCGGTGGGTGAAGTGGTGCTGCGAATGGCCACCCCATATGCTACCATGGATTCCTTTTTTGAGCGGGTCAGCACCGGACTATGGCAGATGGTTCTGTTGTCCCTTGTTTTCAGCGGGCTGCTTGTTTTTCTGCTGGTCAGAAAGCTTACGACCAAGTTTCAGCCTATGATCAGCCTGGCCCAGGCCATTGGCAGGGGGGATTATCAGAAAAGGATAACCAGCTCTCCGGGTCGGGAGTTTGATCCTTTGGTGGAGGCCATCAATGAAATGGCCAGAAGTATTGAAAGTAATATCGAAGTGGTTTCCCTCCAGAAAATGGAATTGCAGACCATTCTGAACGGCCTGAATGATTCCCTGGCCGCCCTGGACAATACAGGACGGATCATGAGCTTTAACCAGGCCTTCAAAGATACTTTCAGCCACTACAATCATTACTTCGGCAAGCGGCCCATTGAGATGTTTCATAACAGTCAGCTGCAGGAGTGCTGCAACCAGGTCTTAAGCAGCCATGAAGTCAGGACCCAGAGCCTGGAAATAGAGTTCAAGGGCAGACACTATGACGTGAATATAGTTTCACCCGAAGATCGCAAAATGATTGGGGCTATCCTGGTTTTTCACGATATAACCAATATCAAGCGACTGGAAAACATTCGCAAGGACTTTGTTGCCAATGCCTCCCATGAACTGCGTACTCCTCTGACCTCCATTAAGGGTTATACCGAGACCTTGCTGGAGAACAGAGATATCCTGGAGAAAAAGGGAAACGAGTTTTTGGGGGTGATTATCAAGAACACCAACAACATGATCAGGCTCCTGGATGATATCCTGCAGCTTTCCAAGATTGAATCCGAACCGGAAAAGATCGTGGTTAAAAGTATTGCCATCAAGCCGGTGGTGGAAAAGTCGTGGACCAACTGCAGGCATTACATCCAGGACAAAAGTGTCAGTTTTATAACTGATCTGGATGATGAATGCGCCAGAGTAATGGGAGAGCCGGAATACCTGGGGCATGTTTTTCAGAACCTTATTGAAAACAGCATAAAGTTTGTACCTGATGACGGACAGATAAGGGTTGTCTGCAGGACCAGCAAAGATAAAGTTCACATTGGTGTCATGGATAATGGCCCAGGCATACCAAGAGATGAGCAGCAGAGGGTGTTTGAAAGGTTCTACCGGGTCAAAAAATTCAAGGGTAAAGTTAAAGGAACCGGTCTTGGTCTGGCCATCTGCAGGAATATCATCCGGAACATGGGTGGAGAAATCTGGGTTGAAAGCCCTGTTTCCGGAAGAAAAGACGGCTGTGTCATTTGGTTCTCTCTTCCAAAAGCAATATAAGCCAGAACAACATTATTAATTAATCAGGAGTATACCATGTCTCACTTAATACAGGAATTGGACAGGCTGAACATGAAGGTCATGCAGATGGTGGTTCAGACCGAGCAGGCCCTGAGCAAGACGGTCAATGCCTTCTCCAGGATGAACGCTGACCTGGCTCAGGAAGTGGTGGACAATGACAAGAAGATCAACGAACTTGAGGTCCAGGTCTATGACCTGTGCATGAGGCTCCTGGCTTTGGAGCAGCCTGTGGCCAGGGATCTGCGCTTCATCCTGGGCTGCATGCGCATGAGCGTGGATTTGGAAAGGATTGGGGACGAGTCGGCCAATATTGCCGATGCAACAATTTTCCTGAGCCTTAATCCACCCATGGAGTTCTACGACAAGATTCTGCTCATGGGCCAGAAAAGCTATGACATGCTTCAGGAGGCCATTATAGCCTTTTCCTCTCCGGATGTGGACAAGGCAGTGGATGTCTGCAGGATGGATTTTGAGGTGGATGAGCTCAACTCAGCTGTTCTTAAGGACATCATCAAACATATGTCCGAGCAGAGTCAGACCATTGAGCCCTGCGTCCAGAGTATCAATGTGGCCCGCAGGTTTGAGCGGATTGCGGATATGGCCACCAATATCGCTGAGACTACCATGTTCATTGTCAAAGGGACCAGCCTCAAGCATACCTGTCAGTTTGACGACCGGGTCTAGAGAGCATGTTTTTCCAGGGACATTAGTCTCTGAAGCACGTATCTTTGGTTTTTTCCAGTTCCATCTGCATGAAATCAGGCAATAACCATCCAAAAGAACACAAAAAAGGGATTCCGGTTTAACCGGAATCCCTTTTTTGATTTTCTTAATGTCCAGTGCTTGTCCCCTGGATCAACCATATCTTCCAGTAATGTAATCCTCAGTGCTTTTCTGTTCCGGATTGGTGAACAGAGTAATGGTATCCCTGAATTCAATGAGTTCGCCAAGGTACATGTAGGCGGTGTAATCCGAAACCCTGGCTGCCTGTTGCATGTTGTGGGTAACAATGATTATGGTGTATTTGTCTTTGAGCTTGTGAATCAGCTCTTCGATTTTGGCCGTGGAAATAGGATCAAGGGCTGAGCAGGGTTCATCCAGAAGAATGACCTCAGGCTCAATAGCAATGGCCCTGGCAATGACCAGCCTCTGCTGCTGTCCGCCGGACAGGCCAAGAGCGCTTTTGTCCAGCCGATCCTTGACCTCGTCCCACAAAGCTGCCCCTCTGAGAGATTTTTCCACAACTTCAGTCAGAGTTTTCTTGTTTCTGACTCCCTGCAGTCTCAGGCCATAGGCGATGTTTTCAAATATGGACTTGGGAAATGGGTTCGGTTTTTGAAAGACCATCCCAATCCTTCTGCGCAGTTCAGCCACATCAACAGATGATTCGTATATGTCCTTCCCATACATGAGAATTTTTCCATCCACCCGGCAGATATCAATGAGATCGTTGAGCCGGTTGAAACATCTAAGCAAGGTCGACTTGCCGCAGCCACTGGGCCCGATAAAGGCTGTGACTCTTTTGGTGGGAATTTTCAAGTTGATAGCTTTTAGAGCCTTTTCCTGACCATAAAAAAGATCAAGGTTCTCAACCTCCAGACAGATCTCTTCCTTGTCCAGATCCATTTTCTGGAACTGCTTGTCGCTATCATGAAAGAGCATGCCGGCTGGGGCTGATGGCGGTCCTGAAGCTGTTGCAAACATTATCCACTCCAAAAATTGTTATTGGTTAGCCAGTTGGCCCAGAGGGTCATACTGGTAGTTCAGAACAATTTGATTACAAACATAATGTTACAGATAGATGACGATGAAATGTCTTTTCAGAGAAGATGGTTCCAGGGTTGTGTGATATGTGAAGGATATGATTTTTGACACAAACATTCGAATTAAATGGATCTTACTTCGGGTTCATCACTTTGCCAGTTTAGGTCAGGATCAATGAAGATACAAAATGTAACAAACTGGGAAAACAAAATGGCCAGTGCAGGTCAATTCTCTTGCTTTTCCATTCTATCTATATGTAATTATTCGAAATATACATTTGAAGCCTTTGTAACTGTTTTATAACAGTGGAGACATATATCTGTCGCAATTTATGGATAAAAAAGCACCTATGCAAATTCATGAGAACAAAACCTTAATGGAGATCAAAACGGAGGATTTTATGAAAAGAGGACTGATTCTGGTTATTTTTTTGCTTGGTGTATGTCTGAGTGCGGTTCCGGCCCTGGCCAAGCAGCTGAGTATTAATGGTTCCACTACAGTGCTGCCCATTGCTCAGGAAGTGGCTGAAGCCTATATGAAGGACAATCCAGGCATCAATATTTCCATTGCCGGGACCGGGTCTGGAAACGGAATCAAGGCTGTCATTGACGGCATGACTGATATCGGCATGTCTTCCCGCTGGATCAGGGACAATGAAGTGAAAAACGCTTTTGACAACGGTATCTATGTTGTCCCCTTTGCCATTGCCTTGGACGCCATTATTCCAGTGGTTCATCCCAATAATCCGGTTGGCGAACTCACTGGTGAGCAGCTCAGAGGAATCTACAACGGCAGTATCACCAACTGGAGCCAGGTCGGCGGGCAGGACAGGCCTATTGTTTCCATTTCCAGGGATTCTTCCTCTGGTACTTACGGTGTCTGGGTTGACGTTGTCCTGAAGGGTGACAGAGTAAGCCCCAGGACCCAGCTTCTGCCTTCCAATGGAGCCATAGTCCAGGCAGTAACCGGAAACCAGAACGCCATCGGATATGTGGGAATCGGATACCTCACTGACAATTTGAAGCCCATAACCCTTGATGGGGTTGCTCCCACTTATGAAAATGCCGCTTCAGGTGCTTTCCCGGTATCCAGGACCCTTTGGCTGTTCACCGACAACTGGCCTCAGGGTGAAACTCTCAAATTCATGAACTACATGCTGCATCCTGAGAAGGGACAGCCCCTGGTCAAAAAGGCAGGCTACGTACCTTTGTACTAGATTCCAGCATTTTGCTTCATCTGAGCGGGGTCTTTTGGGGACCCCGCTTTTCCTCTTTATGCAGAAAAAACTGAATTCAAAACTCAAACAGTTGTTATCCAGTGGTGAAGTATGGGATTAAATAGTCGAGCTCGAGAGTATCTTATTCACATTTTCTTTTTGCTGATCGGAGCAAGCGGAATCATAGTTCTGGCTTTGATTCTGCTTTTTTTGATTATGGAAGGGCTGCCGATTTTCAACGTGGTTTCGGTCAAGGATTTTATATTTGGCAGTGACTGGTATCCAACCTATTTTCCGCCTGACTACGGAATATTTCCTCTGATAATCGGCTCGCTCAGTGTTGTAGCCCTTTCCTCACTTATTGCCATACCCCTTGGGATTGGCAGTGCTTTTTACCTTGCTGAAATAGCTCATCCCAAGGTCAGGGGTGTGATTAAGCCCATTGTTGAGCTTATTGAGGGTCTGCCAACAGTTGTCATAGGTTTTTTTGGAATGGTTGTTGTTGCTCCCTTTCTTCAGCAGCATTTTAATATCGCAACCGGGCTTAATGTGCTCAATGCTTCGGTCATGCTGGCCTTTATGGCCGTGCCGACCATTACCAGTATATCAGAAGACGCTATTTACAGTGTACCAAGGCACATGAAAGAAGGGTCCATGGCTCTGGGCGCAACCCATTGGGAAACCATTTACCGGGTGATCTTTCCAGCATCCATGACCGGCATTTCTACAGCGGTTATCCTGGGTATTGCCAGGGCCATTGGCGAAACCATGGTGGTTTTGATGGTGGCAGGGGGGGCAGCCATGATCCCGGAATCAATATTTGATCCAGTGCGGCCCATGCCGGCCAACATTGCCGCAGAAATGGGCAATGCTCCGTTCAGGAGCGATCACTACCATGCCCTGTTTGCCATTGGTCTTGTGCTTTTTGTGTTCACCTTCATGTTTAATCTGCTGGCCGGCTACCTGGCCCAGAAGCACAAGCAGGTGGGCGCAGCAAGCCTGTAGGGATGGTTTTGGACTCAATTCCAGGAGAACGGTCCATTCCAGAAATAATATTTGATTTGTCCAGAACAACAAGAAGAACAAACGACAACAAAAGAGGAAGTTGTGTTGGGAAAAGATAGGCTCAATGGAAAAAGAAAGCGCAGTCAGATGGTGGCCTTTTCGATTTTCAGGCTGGCTGTGTATATAAATGTTGGAGCCCTGGGTGTTTTTCTGCTGTTTATAGTGGTAAACGGGATAGGGGCAGTCAACTGGTCGTTTCTGACTGAGATGCCCAGGGATTCAATGACTGCAGGGGGCATACTGCCCTGCATAATAGGTACGGTTTATTTAAGCTTGGGAGCCATACTGGTGGCTTTTCCCATTGGGGTAGGCACGGCCATATATCTTAATGAGTATGCTACCCAGGGACGCTGGACCAGGATTATCCGGATGGGGATCATCAATCTGGCCGGGGTTCCTTCAGTGGTCTACGGTCTTTTCGGACTGGCATTCTTTGTTATCTGGCTGAAGATGGGGGTCAGCCTGCTGGCCGGCTCACTGACCCTGGCCGCCTTTATTCTGCCGCTCATTATTGGTTCGGCAGAAGAGGCCCTGCGGGCCATTCCCCAGACATACAGGGAAGCTTCTCTGGCCCTGGGGGGGACCAAATGGCAGACAATTTACAAGGTTGTACTGCCTGCGGCCCTTCCCAGCATGCTTACCGGGCTGATCCTTGGCATGAGCAGGGCTGCAGGGGAAACCGCTCCCATCATGTTTACTGCAGCAGTTTTTTCCACAGCCAAGCTGCCAACATCCATCTTTGATGAAGTCATGGCCATGCCTTACCATATCTATGTCCTGGCTACGGCTGGTACGAATATCGCACAGACCAGGCCTCTTCAGTACGGAACAGCCCTAGTGCTTATGATGCTGGTCCTTGGGCTTAACCTGGTGGCCATCATTATTCGTAATAAGCTCCAGAAAAAACTTTAGTAAGTCATCAGTTGAAGACAAAAGGATGCATCATGACTAAACAGAAGGTACTTTTTCTATGCACCGGCAACTCAGCCCGCAGCCAGATGGCCGAGGCAATTCTCAAAAAATATGCCTGCGACAGGTTTGAAGCTCACAGCGCCGGTCTTGATCCCAAGGGAATCCATCCCTTAACCAGAATAGTTCTGGAAGAAGCCGGGATCAGCCTTGAAGATCATCGTTCCAAAAGTGTCAGCGAATACCTGGCCCAGGTCAACATCAGCCACTTTATAACAGTTTGCTCACATGCAGAGCAGAACTGTCCCAGGGCTTTTTTGATGAGCGCCAACAAGCACCTGTTCTGGGACTTTGAAGACCCGGCCGCTGGTGAAGGAAGCGATGAGGAAAGATTGGCTAAATTCAGGGAAGTCCGGGACAGGATCGATGAAAAAATCCGGGAATGGCTTAAGAAGCAAGGCTGTCCTGTGCACTGATAGTTTAAGACAATCTGGAGCTCATTAAGAATGCCGGTCCTCTTCAGGGGGCCGGCATTCTTTGTGGCCATGGAACCGTTATTTGGCTTCTAATCAATGTCCCACTCTGCTTAAGGAGCTGTTTTAAAATAATCAGGACTCGCTTCTCATAAAGCAGACGGCCAGCAGGCCATAGAACCCACTTAGGAATACCACGATGAGATCAATTTTGCTGACTGCTACTTTGCGGCATTTTCTGCTAAAGATTATGAAAATGGCCATGGCAGCAAACACACCAGCCAAAGACCATGGCCCTCCGGCTTCAAGGCCAGGTTTTGCCTGGCTCTGATGATCACTGGTCAGGGTTATCTGATAAGGCAGGAAAAAATCACGGACCCTGTCAGCAAGCCCAACTTCTCCAGCAGTCCGTTCAAGAAAAAAATCATGAACAGCTCGGTACTCACTGTCCATGGCCAGGCCATATATTCCTTTGTTGCTGCTGATGATGGCCGTCCGGTAGAGTGGGTTGATCAGGAGCTTGAAGTCCATTCTTGGGGGTTCAAAGTGGTTAACGGGAATCTGGATCAGACGGTAATCGTCATAGGAAATCAGAAAGATTTCACCTTGGGTGGTGAACACAATCCCATAAAATTCCATCCGCCTGTTTTCAGAAATGATCATATCAAGGATATCCAGTCCTGGGTCTATGCCTGTCTTGACTACGACCGGCTGGTTCATGGCCCGCTTGACATGAAAAACTTGCCCTGAATCATCCCGGATAAAGTATCCTTCATCAAAAGGCTTGAGATTGGTGGGATTGCCACTGATGACTGTAGCGGGATATACAAACCTTTTTTCCTCGAGGACATGAGTGAAAACCTCAGAGAGTTCCCGATCAATCCTGTTGTAATCAGCATTTTTGAACTCCATGCCATTATGAGTAATCCTGAAGACGTCTTCAGGAAAAGGTATCATTGGAACAGCGGGATCGTTATTAAAAAGCGGAAAAAGATCAATCTGCTGACGATTGATTCTGATCTGGCGGGACCTAATCTCAACAGCCTGTCTTCCTGCCCTGATCTCTTCAAGATCAAAGCTTTGGCCATCAATGACCAAAGGCAGCATGCCATGTATTTCCAGATTTCTATGATATAGAAAAGGAAGGAGGGCTTCAAACTCCTGACGGTCATAAAGTACGCCGTCCTCATCAGTGTATATGAACCGATGACCACCCAAAGATTTCTGATAAACGAACTTTTTGAGTACTGGACTGAAAAAAAGCAGAGGTTCTTCGGCTTTTCTGTCCACTACTTTGTCAAAGGCTGCAGGTAAAATATAACTCATAGCCATAACGGCCAGGATAAGTAAGGACAAACGGGAAATTTTGCCAGTCATCAGGTCCCCCTTTGCTGGAATCTCTGGCCTGATTCAAAAACACTTAAAAGAAACAGGGGCAAGAGCCATATAAGGTATGGCATGGCCGGAGATAGCCAGCCATAACCGATTCCCATGTACAGAACAGATATAATCACACTGAACACTGCTGCCAGAAATGTCTTTCTGATTTTAAAAGGCTCCAGGAGAACAGCGGTAATTCCCAGATATCCCAGAATTCCAGCCAGAATCCACGGTCCCATAGTCGTAAAGACGGTCAATGAAACTTCACAAGGAAACCAGGTCCGCATGGTGAAATAGATGAGCAACGTTGATACGCCCGCCACAATCAAGAAAAAAAAGAGGCCAGCAGCAACGCTTAACAACATCAGTAAATCACGATGCAGGGGCAAATGCAGGGATATGCGCATTCTGCGCCGGCTGATTTCTGGTACAAGCTGGGCTGCGGCCAGGACCAGTCCTGTTACCAGGGGAAAAAACATGATATCCTTGAAAAAAATATTGTGCAGGTGAATAGCCTCATACCAGATCATTTCAGGGTGCTCAGACTGGATCAACCCCCGGATATCGAAATAGATTTTCAGGCAGACGCCAATGTTAAGCACCAGAACTCCGGTAAAAAAATATTTCAATTTAAGCCATTCCTTGAGCAGGATTGATGAAATCATGTCAGTACTTCCCCATCAGTCCGATGAACCCGTCTTCCAGGGTCATGTCAGCTCTATACAGTTCCCTGACCTTCACCCCTTGCCTGGACAGATGCTCAGTGACAGTATCCTGGTTGCGGAATGAATAAACAGTAAACCGGTCCCCTCTTCGCTCAACTCCCTTGATGACTTCATCTTCATGAGGGGCTGTACTTGAATTCGAATGAAAGACGTATTTTTTAAAGGAAGTGAGAAATTCCTTAAGCCCAGCCCTGGTTATCCTGCCCTGGTCCAGAAAAAAAATGGTGTCCACCAGCTGTTCAAGATCCTGAACAATATGACTGGTCACGAATATGGTCTTGCCCTCTAGGGCCGCAAAATCGTGAAGCACGTCAAGAAAGAGCCTTCTGTATCCGGCATCAAGGCCCATGGAGTAGTCGTCAAGAATCAACAGGTCCGGATTTTGGGCCATGATTACTCCAAGCACCACCTGAGAGCGTTGGCCGCAGGACATATTGCCAACTTTGTGCTTTTGGGAAAGTCCCATTTTTTTGATCAGAGAATAAAAGATGTCAGGATTCCAGTCAGGGTAAAACCCTCGGAAGAATTTTTCAGTCTGAGCGATGGTCATGAACTCGTATGCTTGATGCCCTTCATGAAGAAGGCCGATACGCTTGCGTACATCTGGCGACAAGCTGTGAGAGTTTTCCCCCAGGACCAGACATCTGCCTGCACTGGGCTTTAAAAACCCCATAAGGATATTGACCAGGGTTGTTTTGCCCTGGCCGTTTTTTCCGAGCAGCCCACATATGGACCCTTGAGGTACTGAAAAGGTTAGATCCCTGTATACTGTCTTGCAGTTGTATTGGTGGCTGAGATTATGAACCTCAATTGCGTTCATTATTGAGCGATCCTGTTTCCAGGGACTCTAAGCCTGTGTTCTGGTCCTGCATCGAAAAGTACGACAAATTCATCCCTTGGCTTGGTAAACGTGAACTCAGAGTTGTCATTCATCAGGCCTCTTTGCAATACTCTTCCGTCCCTGGCCTTGATCTGCATCATCACCCCGGCGGCCGAAGAACCATCTGAAAAACCTCCCTGGCAGGTGATAGTGTTGTCCCCATTGTCAAAGCAGGAGACCAGAGGCTTGTGGGCCTGAACAGCTGGCACAGCAAATATGAGGCAACCAGCAAGAACAAATGCACTTAATTTCATTTTATCCTCCAAGAAAATGTTTAATTCAGAAAAAATTTTGTTTTATGGATGGGATATCCTGCCTCAAGGTGATCTACATTGCTCCAATAAACAATGTAGAGCGGAACCTGACCTCGGTAATGGCAAAACCAGTCCCAGCTATTTCCCTGGCTGGGACCCGGTGGTCTGTCTCAAGAACATATTTGCGGGAAGGATCAATGGTAAAAGTCACCTTGCCGCCTTTTGGCACATCATATTCGGCGATCTCATCATAAAGGATTGAATCGTTCTCCAGGGACTGGAAGACCTCTATTGCACCTCCTGAGACAGGGCTGCCTTTAAAAAGTACCTGTACAGTCAATTCTTTATGGCCGTTGGCAAGCTCATTGACCTTGACCGTAATAATTTCCAGAGGAATTCCTACAGGATCATGAACTAGGGAGCCGGCTTCTCCGACCCAGGTCATGCTTTTTCCGAAATCCCTTATTTCGGACAGCCTGTAGCGGTTGGGGCTGCGCTCCAGCACAAAAAAATGTTGCCCTGGACTGTTCAGGCTGACTTCATTATCATAATGGTAGGGATTTTCAAAAAGAACGATCTCCTGCATTTCCTCCCCCGGCTTAAGTACCACCAGACTTAGACTGGTCTTGTCTCTTTCTTCAAGAGGATAGTCGGGGTGGGCATAATAAGCACTTACGGTAAACTCTTGTCCCGGCTCAACTTTGAAAGGTACTTCAGTCCATATGCAGTGAGCTAGGGACGATGAAAGCGAGATAAATATCATGCCTAGCATTGCCCCCAATACAGTGATAAATTTTTTCATCAACAACTCCTTCTGATTATTAATCGACCGTAATTGCTTTCGGGAATCATTTCTTTCTAGCGGCAAATCCGAATCCATACCAACACGATAGGAATTATAAACATATTCAAGCTTGCAGTCAATGATTTTGATATAAATTATCAAGGTCAAAGGGCGAACCTGGATGGACCTAGGCCATTCCATCATCAATCCATAAGTCATGATTATCAGGTTGAACCAGGCATTTTGCTATGATCTCATCCTAAGTGAAATTATTTCTATATTTCAACCACATGTTACCTAGTGGCATGGTTCAGGTGACAGAATTTGGCAAAGGGTGAAAATCTCCTTGTTTCCAGCCTTGAAACCAATTAGTTCATCAAGTGCCAAGGATATTCTCAAGAATAAATAATCACCTTAATAATTCCAGAGGCAAATGCTCCAAATCAGCTCGGAGAAACAATGATTTTCGATTCAATGTTCTGGATAGTGGGCGGATGGATAATCCGGATATGCATGATCCCTGTCATAGGCATGCGCAAGGATGACCCCACCACCTGTCTGGCCTGGGTGGCAGTAATTTTTCTTTCCCCCTGGCTGGGGCTTGTCCTTTATCTGCTGGTTGGTGAACATGGGTTGAGCAGGCCCAGGGTTTTTCGAAGGCTCAAAGAGCACCGCAATTTTCATCTGGTCAATTCCGAATATCTTGAGTGTCCCAGTTATCAGGGATGTCAGGTCAACCGTGACTACCAGGTCCTGGTTAGCTTGGCTGAGGCCCACGGGGGACTGCCTCTTCTAGGCAGCAACAAAGTCGGCCTTATTGCAGATACCGATGATTTTATATCCTCGCTGATGACAGATATCAAAGAGGCCAGGAACCATGTCCACCTTTTGTTTTATATCTTTAGAAATGACGACACAGGAAGGCAGGTTGCCGGAGCACTGGTTGAGGCTGCCCAAAAAGGGGTTCAATGCAGGGTTCTTGCTGATGCCGTAGGGTCGCGGGGCATGTTTTCAGAGCTGGGCAGCTGGATGAGCCGAAAAGGAGTTGAGGTATATCCTGCTCTTCCTGCCAACCCTTTAAGGCTCAGGCTTTCTCGCCTGGACATCAGGAATCACCGGAAACTGGCTGTGATCGATGGTCAAATCGGTTATACTGGCTCCCAGAACATTGTAGAATCAGAATTCGGGCATAAAAAGGCAGGGCAGTGGCATGATGTAATGGTCAGGATCAAAGGGCCCACAGTCAGGCAACTTCAGACCGTATTTGTGGAGGACTGGTACTACGAGACTGATGAAGTTCTTGATTTTCCAGATCTTTATCCGAATGCCCGCAAAGAGGGCAAGGCAACCATCCAGGTCGTTCCCACCGGACCAGACCAGCCGACTGAAGGCTTTCAGGACATCCTCATCCAGTCCATTCAGTCGGCCCGGCGAAAAATATCAATAACCTCACCCTATTTCATTCCCAATGAAGGTTTGATTACCGCCCTCAGGCTGGCCACCGCCCGGGGGGTGGATGTTGATATAATTGTCCCGGACCGCAGTGACCATCTCCTTGTGGACCAGGCTACTGCCTACTATTGCGGAGTGGCCCTGAAAAACGGATGCAATGTTTACCTGTTCAACCAGGGTATGCTCCATACAAAAATCATGACAGTTGACGATGATATGGCCATAGTGGGTTCGGCCAATTTTGACATCCGTTCATTTTACCTGAACATGGAACTGGTCCTTATCCTGTTTGAACCTGAATTCATTTACAACCTGAGCATGCTCCAGAACTGTTACAAGGGCCATTCCTCCCTGGTCAGGGCCGATGCATGGTTTAAGAGACCTCTGCCTAAAAGGGTGACCGAAGGTGTGGTCAAGATTTTCAGCCCGTTGCTCTGATCAAGGATATCCTGGAGGATTTACCTTGCAAACTGATAATTATGAGTAAGCAGAATCTTTCATCCATCAAAGGGGTGCTGTTCGACAAGGACGGCACCTTGTTCGACTTTACCAGGACATGGCTCCCGGTAGTCAGAGATGCCGCTGACTTTGCCGCAGGAGGAAACAAGGATCTGGCCCAGGTATTGCTTTCTGCAGGGGGGCTGGACCTGAACGAAAATCGTTTTCTTCCTGATTCGCTTATCGCAGCCGGATATTCTCTGGAACTGGCCGAGTTCTGGAGAGATCTCGGCGCGATCAGACCCACCAAGGTTCTGCACCAGTATCTTGATGATGCTTTTAATCGGCTGGGCCTGGCTAATGCAGCTCCGGTAACTGATCTGAAAACCTTTTTTGGTTTTTTGAAGGACAGAGGTTTGCTGCTTGGCATTGCCACCAATGACAGCGAAGCAGGGGCCATGGCCACGGTCAATGAATTCGGTCTGTCGGATCTGGTAAGTTTTGTGGCTGGATACGACAGCGGATTCGGCCCCAAGCCCGGGCCTGGCATGGCTCAAGGGTTCTGCAGGGTCACTGGCCTGCAGCCCCGGGCCGTGGCTGTGGTTGGCGACAGTGACCACGATATGGTAATGGCCAGGCTGGCTGGGGCAGGCATCCGCATTGGAGTGCTGACCGGGGCCGGGACCAGGGAATCACTGGGAAACAGCGCTGACCTGGTGCTTGAGGATATCACCTGTCTGAAGGATCTTTTGATTTAGGGGATTCTGGTCAGCGGATCAGGGAGATATGCCGGTAACCGTTCAGATTAAGAATTATTCTGGCCACAAGCAAGGAAGCCACAACCACCCCCATGATGCAGACTGAAAAGGCCGCAGCCTGGTTCACGGCTCCCCTGTCTTCTAGGAGCAGTACCGATACTGCAGCCACTTGAGAGGATGGGGTGATGAGGAAAATCACTGCGCTTAAGGTGACCATGCTGCGCATGAAAAAGAATACAGCAACTCCGACCAGGGTGGGCCACATTATGGGCAGGGTGATTTTGCGTATGGTCCGGATAAAAGTCCCGCCCAGGGTGGCCGAGGCTTCATCATAGGTGCTGCTGATCTGTTTCATACTGGTGGAAGCAATGAGGAAACCCTGGGCGTGATAATAGTAGACGTTACAGATGGCGATAAGCAGCAAAGACCCGTAAATGGCGTGCACCGGGTTGGAAGGATTATTGAAAGCCAGGATATATCCGAGCCCCAGGACCATTCCCGGAACAGCTGCCGGTACGATGCACAGAAAATACAGGGGCGAATCCAGAAAGGTTTTAAATCTTTCAGTGACATAGGCTCCAAGACCTGCAGCCACCACCCCGATCCCAGCAGCCATGAGTCCCACATAAATACTGTTCCACAGAGGCTGAATTCCGTTCTGGACGTCAAAGGCGTAGTGCCTGAGGGAGAAGTCCATGCGGTAAGGCCAGAGATGGGTAAAACTGGCGAAAATTACTATTCCTACCACAGCCAGGATGCACAGGCAGATTAACCCAGAGTAAAAGGTGAAAACAGTATCTCTGAGTTTATGGGGCAGGATCACCATGGGCTTGGCATGATCTGACAGCTGGTGCTGGTTGTTTTTGTAGAAAAACTTTTCAACGGCCACCGCCAGGGCGACCGGAACCAGCAGGACCATGCCGATGACCGTTCCCAGTTCAAAGTTTGCCTGTCCAATGACCTGATTATAGACCTCGGTTGCCAGGACATTATAGTCTCCGCCTATGACCATGGGATTTCCAAAATCAGTTATGACCAGGGTGAAAACCACAAAGGTGGAGGCCATCAGGGCAAACCTTGCTGAAGGCAGGGTTACGGTCATGAAGGTCCTCCAGGGACCGGCTCCAAGGATGCGCGATGATTCGTAAAGGCGGTTGTCAGCCATGGCCAGGGACGCGGAAAAAATAAGGAAAGCATACGGAAAAACATAGAGCACACTGGAAATAACTATCCCCCAGTATCCATAAATTGAAAATTCAGTGCCCAAGGTCCGGTTGATGAGACCGTTTCTGCCCAGCAGCAGAAGAAGCCCCTGAGCCTGAACCAGGGACGGAGCAAACAGGGGAATCAGGGCAATGAGCCTGAACAGGTTTTTTATCGGGACATTGGTCCGCTGGATGGCAAAAGCGAAGATGAATGCCAGGATAACGGTCAACCCGGTGGTGACCAGGGTTACTTCAAAACTGTTGTAGACCAGTCCAAGAAATCTTTGATTGCCCAGAACGGAAAAATAATTGCTCAGACCGATTCCATCTGGAGTCTGGAAGCTTCTTCCCAGGATGTGGATCAGGGGGTAGAGGACAAAGACTATCAGAGGCAGAGCCACCATGCAGGCCACAATGATTTTTAGAAGAGCTTCCCTATCCATGGGCAAGGCCCGCTGGATAAATCCGCCCGCATATCTGGCCTTCTGAGCAAGGCTTATGCCCATTCCAAAACTCGGACTGTTTGGGGATCAATGACCAGGGTTCTTTCTTCTCCTATCTGGAGATCCTGCCCGAACCCCTGAATTTCACTTGTGATTGTAACTGGTTGGTGACCGTTGTTGCTCAGGCTGATTCTTACCCTGGTCAGATTTCCAAGTCTTGAAATCCCCTGGACAGTCCCACTAAGTCTTTTCTCCGTTCCGGGATGATCAGTCAGGCCTATGTTTTCAGGCCTGATTCCCAGGACTTTGGCCTTAGTTCCCTTAGGTCCGCCATTGGAGGAGAACCGGATGCCCATGTCCGCAGGAACAATGTTCATCCGGCCAATGAACTGGGCCACAAATGGGTTTTCAGGCTGGCTGTAGATATCCATGGGCGCTCCGGTCTGCATGACTTTTCCGTCCTTCATGACCATGATCCGGTCAGCCAGAGTCAGAGCCTCCTCCTGATCATGGGTGACCATGATGGTTGTGATATTGAGACGCTGCTGCAGGGTTTTGATTTCTTCCCGCAATTCCTCCCGTACCTTGGCGTCCAGGGCTGATAGAGGCTCATCCAGAAGCAGGACAGATGGCCTGGGAGCCAGAGCCCTGGCCAGAGCCACCCGCTGCTGCTGGCCTCCTGACAGTTGATGGGGATATTTATGGGCCTGATCCTCAAGATGAACAAGGCTGAGCATATTATCAACCCGCAGAGCAATGTCAGATTTTGGCCATCTTCGACATTCCAGGCCATAGGCGACATTTGCAGCAATGGTCAGGTTGGGGAAAAGTGAATAGGACTGGAAGACCATTCCAAAATTTCGGCTGCGGGCCGGGACAGTGGACATATTCTGCCCGTCTACAAGGATTGATCCTGAGTCTGGCAGTTCAAGGCCGGATATGACCCGGAGCAGGGTGGTTTTGCCGCACCCTGAAGGCCCAAGAAAGCAGACCAGACTGCCGTTTTCAATGGTCATCGATACATTGTCCAGGGCTTTTATCGTGCCAAAGGACTTGTTGATATTGCGGATTTCCAGGGTCATGCGTTTATTATTATTTGATAGGTGCGTTTATTTTAGAGCATTTTCCGCTGGACTGATTCCGGCGGAAAATGCTGGTGATGGTATTTTAATCAATTGCCTGCAGGTTAGCGTTCCAACTTTGTCTGCCATTCACCCAGGATCCGGTCCCTGTTGGCGGCAGACCAGGGAAAATCCATGTCCACCATAACTGATCCGATATCTTTGGGAAGTCCAGCCTGAATAAAGCTCTGGGGCATGGTCCCGCCTTCAACAGTTACTATTTCCTTCCATTTGTAGTATTCATTGACTGCATTCTCGGACAGGGTCCAGTCGATGAAGCGTTTGGCAGCTTCCTTGTTTCGGGAAGTCTTCATCAGACCGGTGGCTTCAAGTTCGTTGCCTGCGCCTTCGGAAGGAATAATCATGGTGATGGGAAATCCTTCATCAATATTTTTAATGGCCCGCAGGGCAAAAGAAGCTCCAACAGCGAATTCGCCAGCACTGGCAACATTGCATGGTCTTGAACCGCTCTTGATGTACTGGGCGATATTGCGATCAAGATTTTCCAGGTATTCCCAGCCTTTTTCCTCCCCTTTCATCTGCAGGATGGAGGCAATCATAAGATAGCCGGTTCCTGAACTGGCCGGATTGGGCATGACCACCTCACCTTGGAATTCAGGCTTCAGAAGATCAGCCCAGGAAGTGGGCATGGGCAGATTTTTGCGTTTGAGAATTTCGTTGTTGACGCAAAAAGCAGCCATATAGCCGGTCTTGGCAAACCATTTGTTGCCGGGATCACGGAACCTGGAGGGAACCTTTTCAATGCCTTTGGCCTGATAAGGTTCAAGCATATTCATGATCCTGGGATCAACCATGTTGGTCACTGCCCAGCCCCAGATGACATCGTGTCTGGGATTGGAGCTTTCAGCAAGCATGCGGGCATGCAGGTCACCTGTGGACAGCCGGAGCAGGTTAACCCTGATGTCCGGGTTGTCTTTGTTAAAGGCAGCCAGAAAAGCAGCTGCCTCATCTTCCTCATAGGAAGTGTAGACTGTAATTTCACTGGCCAGGGCTTGAGACAGAACCAGGCCTGAAGGTCCAGCCAGCATGAAACTCAGAACCAGAAGAAAGGAAGTGATTTTTTTCATTTTCTTAAACTCCGAATTAATGGTTGTTTGACACAATAAATGCTGAATCTGCCGTGCTTTCAGTAAATTCTCGATACTAGATAGTTCAGGTATGGAGATGCATCTGCGCAACCCTGTTACTGCTGGGTGATAATTCTGTTACAGGGGTAGCCCTGGCAGTCTGCACTTGATCCGTTGATCAGGTTTTAGTGAGCTGATTGTGGATAGCAGGTCTTGATCTGGCTTGTACTCTGGTCAAGCCTGGGGAAAGAGGGTGGACAGGAGACCTTTTCTGAGACATCCAGCTGTCTGCTGCAAGGACCTTTCAGCCAGAAAAAAGTTTTTCTGGCAGGCGGAGGGTTCAGAAGTACAGGAGGTATGGTCTGACTAGGATATTGACGGGTACGTGGACCCTTCTGCAGGGGGGATAATGCAGAGTTCTGGCTTAAAGGCAGTCAGGAACGCTTTTGATCAGGCCATCTTCAGAGAGAACACTGACCAGCCATGTTTTTTCAGTAATTGCAATATGCCGATCCCAGCTTAAAAATTATCCGGCTTTTCTTTAGTCTTGGCTGACCGGCTGGAATGACAGACACAGGATCTGGTCATTGTTTAGCAGTGCAGGTCAGGTAAAATCACGTTCATGGCTGCTTGAGTCTTTGCAAACCGTGGAAAGCCTATTTCTTGTTTTCCGAACTTGCGGCCTGGGCCACAAGTTCGGCAATCTGGGCCACTATCTGGGCAATCTCAGCCTGAACCGCATTGATCATGCTGCCTTTTGTTTCTTCGGGTGTTGTGGTGCAGGAAGCAATCTGGGCCAGTTTATTCTGCAGTTCTTCCAGCCTGGCCTTCAGGGCCTCGATATCCCCGCCAGCCGGATGGTCCACTTTCCCCCTGGTCTTGTCCATATAATCGCGGAAAGCATCCACAGCCTTGCTTTGGTCACTGTGATCATGGTTTTCATGATCTGCTTTTGAAGCAGCATAAGCGCTTTGAGCTGCTGATGATATGCAGACCTGGTCTGATCCCGATGTAAACTTAAAACTCCCTGGCTGCTCCGGTCTGGCTGTTCCGGAAAAATTTTGAAAGATTTCTCTGGCTTCGAGCAGGCTTTCATAGCTGTTGATTTGCATGGACCCCTCCCTGGGAAATTATTACCGGATACCTTTCCCTAGCAAGAATCGTGCAATGTCAGGGAGTTGGGAAGAGATGGTGTTCTGTGGCTTAGTGGTCCATTCAATGTGCCGGCCTTGATGGAGCCTGGCTCAGGCACTCTGACCATACATCTTCCATGCCTGGTCAAAGGCTTTTTCAAAGGATCTCCCCTCCATGTAGAGCCTTGCTTCCTGGCCCATGGTGCGCAGCCTTTCAGGGTTGGAGACAAGTCCAAAGATGGACTCTTTCAGGGCCTGAATATCATTAGCCGGGATTATGAGTCCGGTTTTCTGATGGATGATATTTTCCATGGGACCGCCCTGATTGACCACTATGGCCGGAATACCTGAAGCTTGAGCCTCAAGTACCACATTCCCGAAGGTGTCAGTGGTGCTTGGGAAGACGAAAAGGTCTGAGGATGCAAACGCCTGGGTCAGGGACTCACCTTTTAGATAGCCGGTAAAGGTGACAGGGAGCCCTTTCAGATTTTGTTCCATTTCCAGGCGGTATGGACCATCTCCCACAATCACCAGGTGGACATTGGTGGTCTGGCTGCACAGATCCTTGAAGGCATGTTCAAGGATGTGCATATTTTTTTCCTTGGAAACCCGGCCGACATAAAGCAACTTGACCCTTCCATTGATTTGATAGTTTTTTTCAAAGAAACCGTTTCGCTTGGCTGGATTGAATCTTTCAGTGTCCACTCCTCTGGGGTAGACCTTGATTTTTTCAGTTCGGACACCCTTATGCTTGAGCTCATCAGCAGTGCTTTGGGACGGGGCAAAAACAGTATCAAGCTGATTGTAATACCAGATCATGTATTTCCACATTATGGATTCCAGAGCGTGGTCATTGGTCAGGTAACCTGTGTATTGAGGCAGGGAGGTATGGTAGGTTCCTGATATGGGAATCTGGAGAAGCCTGGACACTGCCAGGGCGGTCATGCCTATGGGACCGGGGGTGGCGGTATGGATATGGGTTATCCTCTCTTCAAAGCAGTACTCCACCATCTCCAGCAAAGGAGGGTAGAACAGTTTGAGTTCAGGGTATTCCGGCAGTTCAAAAACGCCTATGGGCTTAAAATTCTTGACGCTCTGATCCTTGGATGGCCTGATATCTCCTGGATGGCAGGTCAGGATGGTCAGAGCCCTGTCCAGCTTGGCAGCCGTGCTTACCTGCTGCTGCAGGGTCAAGGCCACGCCGTTGACCTCATAAAAGGTATCTGTGAAATGGGCGACCTTCATCTCCTGATCCGGCAGATTCAGGCCTTTGCGTTCTGCGAACCTGAGGATGAATTCTCTGCTCATTTTCCGGTCCTGATTGAACATGGAGTAGGAAAAGAAGTACGGGGAGAGCATGGTGTAAAGACTTCCTGCAGAACCAAGGGTCTGAAAAACCCCCATGAATCCGGATGAGGCAGCCTGACTGAGAAGCTGTTCAGCCCAATGAGCCAAGACCTTGTTGGAGGCCTGGTTGGCGAATCTGAACCATTTTGCGCCCATATGCTCATACGGGTTGATGGAAGCATTGACCATTGTTTTAATTTCCGGATCGGTCCTGATCAGCTTCTGGGTTTCAGCACTGAGAAGCTGGTGCAGTTTTCCACTGGCACTTTGAGAACTCATTTTTCTTTGACTGATGAATCTGTAAATAGAATTCAAGATGCTTTTGGGGGGGACCTGACCCGGATGCAGGGCTTTGTCCATGAACTGCAGAAAGCTGTCCCGCCAGACATGTTTTTCCAGGTTGAATCTTTTCTTGCAGAATTGATAACCTATGGAATAAAGATTATGGGCCATGGTCTTAGGGGTGGAGGCCAGACCTTTGGCTTGTGCGTCCTTGTTCTCAATTTTTTTCAGAAAATCAACAAGATCACATGCTCCAGGGACTTCAGTAAACATCCGGCCGATATTAAGTGAGCTGTGATCGTCTGATCCGCCAATGGTTCCTTTTTCCCAGGGTCTTTCACTCCGGGCTTTGTATCCGTACTTGTCTTCCAGGTATTCAAAATCCCTGGGACAGAGTTGGTCAAGCATGAACCTAAGGGCATTGTTTAGACTTTCCTCCCTGGCTCCATTATACTCAAAGATCTTGAACAGAAGCAGCAGTTGTTCAAAATGTTCAAAGCTGAGCTTGCCGTTAACCGGGAAAAGGGGATGGGCAGCAGCGTGGATTATCTGTTGATGGTTGAGATAGTCCACAAGTTCAAAAATATTCTGTCGGACCATTTGGATGTCCTGATGCTGCTGTTCAGTAATATTATAGGCCAGTACATGGACCTTGCATCTGTCTTCAGGAAAGTAAGTGGTGATCTCCTGGCTGATGAAGGTGTCCTCAAGGTGGGCCAGTTCAAGGCATCCGGAGATGCAATTGTGGTCGGTGATTGTAACCAGGCACATCCCCTTGTCTTTGAGTCTTTTGTAGATAAATAAAGGTTCAGTATAACTTTCTGAGCAGCCCATTTTTTGGAGAATCCATTGGGATGGCTTCCGGGAATACTTGGAGTGGACATGCATGTCCGCTCTGGTAGCTTTGATCACGACTCACCTCCTGGTCTTGAATCTGGACAGTTTGGGCATTACCTCAGGTCCGGGGCTGACCGGGGCAGGGCCGGATTGATCATAATGATCAGCCAGGATATTTACAGGGCTTTTGTTAAGAAAAGATGCCGTCCAGGTTAATATCCCGGGGCATTTTAAAAGAGAAGGGGTCAAAATAAAGCAAAGGGATTAGGTATGAGATGAGTTCTGGTCTGGATTTCGGCGGTTTCTGACAAAAGCATTGCCAGGCATGGATTTTGCCAATTTTTTTGTGCCGGCTGCCAGCTTGCTTATCTGGTTAAGGGTCATGTTTTCAAAACAGTCGACAATGGCCAGTGAAATTGAAAACATCGGGAATTTTTTTTCTTCGCCATCCCGGTTTCTGGCCTTGATAAAGCCTCTTTTCTGATCCTCTTCAGAGTAAAAGTTTTTGCAGAGTCTGACAAAGCACCTGACGATACCTTTGCATATCCGGTCGGCTTTTTCGCTGCCAGTGATTATGATGAAGTCATCACCTCCCACATGGCCGATGAAGTCGTCCTCCATTCCATGACGTTTTACCGACCAGGACAGGATCTTGGCCATGAACTGGATGATCTGATCCCCCTGCTTGAATCCATAAACGTCGTTGTATGCTTTGAAGTTGTCCAGATCAGCATAGATTATGCTTATTTTACGACCATTTTTGTGGATACGTGTTTCAATTTCGTTTTCAATGTATGCATTGCCCGGAAGTCCGGTCAGCGGGTTTACTCCCTTGGCGATCTCCACCTGAATCTTGGTCAGGGTATCCAGCATCCTTTGAACGGAAACCGTTCCAATATAGCCATTCTTATCAGTTACTATGACATGGTCGAAATATTTGTACTTGTTTCTTTTGACCGCCTTGTTGGCCACATCCTCCACCAGGTCGTCGGCATCAACTATGAGCGGATTGGAATCCATAAGATGGGTCACATTTCTGCTGTAGAAAAGGGCTACTCCATAAAAATAGCTCAGCTGCTGATCAAGGTGGTGACTCATGATCAAGCCCACCGGAGTCTGGCCATCGCAGACAACAATGGCTGAAATGGGGTCGTCTTCTTCAAAATACTTTTTAATGTCGCTGATTTTGACCTCTTTACTGACCATAAGGGTTTTTTCGGTGAGTTCCTGGATCTTCATTCGACCGAAATACTTTGTGCTTGGTAGTTCTTTGGGCAGATAGGATCTGAAATTAAATGCAGGCTCAGGTTTTGGAAAGCCCGGTCTTGACAGGTAATAACCCTGGCCAAAGTGTGCTCCCATGGAGATCAATGCCTCCAGCTGGGACTTTGTTTCAATGCCTTCAGCAATAACCTTGGAATCCATCTTATCGGCAAAGGTAATGATGGCCTCAACCAGAGCCCGCTTGGCCGGATTGGACTCAACACCCCGGGTCAGGCTCATGTCAATTTTGATGAAATCCGGCTTTATTTCAGCTATGGAGAACAGGCCATTGTAGCCAGCTCCCAGATCGTCCACCGCCACCAGGTAGCCCTGATTCCTGTAGTGGTTTAACGACTCATAAAATAGAGTGAAGTTTCTGGTGCTGTGCCTTTCGGTGATTTCAAAGACAACATTTTCCGGAGATAAGCCGAACTTTTTCAACAGGCGAAGGGTTTCTCCGGTCTTGAACTTGGGATCGACCAAGGTTTTGGGATGGATGTTGAGGAAAAGTTTCTGGGTCTTATCAAAATCACCCAGATGTTTAATTGCCTGTTCTCGGCAGGTTCTTTCCAGAGGGAAGAGCAGGCCGGTTTCCTCTGCAAAGTCGAACAGGGCCAGGGGAGTGAAAAACTGGGAATCCTTGGGCCCTCTGGCCAGAGATTCCCATCCAAGGATCCGGTTTGTTTTAAAATCCAGAATGGGCTGGTAAAGGATATTTATTTCTGGCTTATCAATTATGGATTTGAGTTCTTCAAGCAGGGGCAGCTCATTGAAGTCAATTTTGCACAGTGAAGCCTGCCTGGCATCCATTGTGGCCTTGTAGATGGCGTCTTCGAACCCGTTGCCGTTACTGGAGGTCAAAAAAGAATATCCCACAGCCAGGTCTGCCTTTTGACCTGTCAGGGGAAAGACAGTGCTGTTTATTTCCTCCCTCAGGACAGGCTTGAATTTGACCAGCAGGTTCAGGACATCCTGAGTGCCCATTTTTTTTGAATCAAAGATTACGATGTAGCTGCCCATGTCAAGCTGCTTGATACTTCTGTAGCCGGGAAGGTATTCCTTGCTCAGGCTGTTCAGGGCCTTGGCAGCTCTTTCCATGGCCTGGAATACCACACTTGGCCCATAAAAATTTTCAAACAGGTGCAGATCAATGAGTTGAAAGTATAACAGAGCCATCTGTCTGGTGGAAAAGATATTTCTGGCCACATTGGTCCTGTGGGTCAGGGTTATCTGATCGTTCATTCCTGGCATGAGATATTTTCCTTAAAATATTTAAGAGTATTATGATGCAGTGCTGATGGGTCCAGGGAACAGGGATCTGCTCTGTTTAAGCAATTGAAAAGTATGTCCGGCATCCATCTTCATGGGCGTAATTCTGTTTGCTGCCATGTTCTTTGAATTAAGGCGGCCTGAACAGCTGTTCACGCACGTCTGAAGATGGATGCCGGACATGTCTCAGGAGGCGCAACTTGCTCATGTTCAGGAGGTCAAGCAAGTATTGACGCTTGGCAGGGGGGCAAAACCCGGCCATAGATAAGATTATGCCATGGTTATGTGAAGCAATGGTTACGGCTAAATCTCTTTCAGGTAACAGCTAACAATACTCCCAATCTATTGGGCTGGCCAGGTCAAAAGACCTGGGGTTATCAGTTCAGGTATGGTCGGAGACCGGGACCTGTCCGTGGTTTAGAACACCTCTTTCCATCAGTTCCTGGCACTGGGTGCAATACCTTGCAGTAGGGTAAACCTTTAAACGCCTTGGATCAATGTCATCTGCGCATGACTCACAAATTCCGTACTCTCCGCTGTCAATGAGATCCAGAGCATGCTTGATTTCACTGATCAGACGTACTCCCCGGTCTGCCTGGGCAATCAATAGTCTTCGATCTGACTCTACAGACCCTCTTTCGACTTCATCAGGGCAGGCATATTGGGTTGTGCTCATATTAAAGCCGATATCTTCCAGGTTGGCTCTGGTCTCTTGAAGAAGATTTTCAAGGACCAGCCGAAAGGTAAGCATCTGGTTCCAGGTCATTTTTCCCTCCTTGCGGGATGGTGGTGTTCAATTAGTCCGGTTGCATAAAAATAATGGTTCCAGCCAGCTTGTACTGGTATGCCAGCAAGAGGTTACCGGTTCATGACCTTTGTCTTGCGCAGAGGTTTCATTGAACAAAATATGACCTGGTTGATTATGATCAGAGAGCAGATAATCAGGATTCAGCCAGAGTGCTGGCAAGTTGCCGGTATTGCTGGAAGGCTTCAACTCTGTTTAAGTTTTTCAATCAGATTTTGCAGTTCTTCAGCCTGTTGAGCCTGGTTTCTGATGGCGGTTGCTGCCTGGTTCATAATGGTGGCGGTTTCATCGGCAATGCAGCGTATCCCGTCGGTGCTCCGGGTGACTTGCTGACTGGTGACTGACTGGTCCTGAGTTGCGGCGGCAATGGATCTGATCTGACCAGCTGCTGTCCCGGCCAAGCTGACGATGTTTTGCAGGGCCTGACCAGACATGTCTGCGTGGCTGGTGGCATTGTTTGCCGCTGAAACCGCTTTTTCCATTTCCAGGATATTGTCCCTGGTAACCTGCTGAATTGATCTGATGGTATTATCGACTTCCTTGGTCGCATTCATTGTTTTTTCAGCCAGCTTTCTTACTTCATCGGCAACCACGGCAAAACCTCGCCCGGCATTACCGGCTCTGGCCGCCTCAATGGCTGCATTCAGGGCCAAAAGGTTGGTCTGGTCTGCTATGTCTTCAATCATGGCCATAATGCTGCCGATCTGGGTCACCTGCCTGCCCAAGTCGTTCATGTTCTGTTGCGCTGATGTGGACATATCTCTGACCAGATTGATCGCTTTCATAGAATCAGACACTATCTCGGATCCTTTCAGGGCATCCTGGCTGGCTTTTTCAGCTCCTGTGGCAGCACTGGAAGCATTGCGGGCTACTTCGAGCATGGTTGCGTTCATTTGTTCCATGACTGCTGCAGTCTCCCTGATCCTGTTTTTTTGGTCTTCAGCTCCTGAATGGGAGCGTTGAACATGAGAAGACAGCTCTTCTGAACCTGAACGAAGTCGGTCCACAATATCTTCTAGATCAAGAGCAGCCTGGATGATCCCTTCCCGCCTGGCCTGCTCAGCTTTTTCCCCGGCCTGCTGGGCTTCGATTCGGGCCTGTTTTGCCTTTTCAGACTCTTTAACGGCCTGTTCTGATTTATTATGTGCCTCAGCAATTTTTTGTTTGAGATGTTTAAGCATGGTGTTAAGAGCCCTGGACAAGGCTCCAAGCTCGTCTCTGTTCTTTATTTCCAGATGCTGGTCCAGATTTCCTTCTGCCACCCCTGTAGCAAACCTGGTTGCCAGTGATATGGGTCTGCTGAAAAACTTGGCAAAGAGAATGCCAGCCAGGCTCATAATTGACCCGACCAGAACTGTCACAAACAATATAGAATGGAAAATGGAAGCCTGGATGCTTTCCAGGGCTTCCTTGGACTGTCCCAGAAAGAACATGCCTACGGTGTTTCCTTGAATGTCAGTCAGAGGCCAGTAGATGGCTTCGTATCTCTGACCGGAAAAAGTGTTCATCATCCGGTATGTTTCACCATGACCAAGTACTGCTTCGGTTATGTCTGGATTGTTCCATGATCTGTCTTTGGCTTGAGGACTCAGGTCCTCCAGGGTCGAGGAAACACTCATGTCTCCATCAAAAACGGCAATCTCCATGCCCAGCTTGTTTTTAAGCGATTGGACAAAGTCAGTTGAACTCAGGTCCATGCCCATGGTTACCACTCCAACTATCCGACCATGAAGTCTTACCGGATGGCTTGCCCGGAGTGAGAGTCCGGCAATGGAGCCCTTTTCAATTCCGGCAACAGAAGTTCCCAGCAAGGCCTGCTCAATATTGTGCTGACTTCGGACAGAATCCGAGGCCTGATTTGAGTGACCTCTGGCCACGACCCGCCCGTAGGCATCGCTTATGGTTACCAGGTCAACACTGGGGAGCTGGAGGATGAGTTCCTGTCCGTATCCTGCCAAATAATCAACATCAACGCTTTCAATGGCAAATGCCACATCAGGATTTATTGCACTTTTATAAGCAATGGCGGACAGGGATCTTTGAATTTCTTTCAGCTCAAGGTTGAAAGTCTGGTAATGGCTGTTCAGGCTTGCATCCAGGTCTTCATCCATACTGCGGCTTACAAGGTAGTTGGTGGCCATGAAAATAAAGCAGCTGACCAGAATGATGGGTATTATGACCATCCCCAGTACTTTCCAGAAAATAGATAATTTCATTTTACGCTCCAGCAGACTAGTTAGGATATTTCCAGCAGTCCGGCACACAAAAGGCCGGGCAGGGCTGGATAGGTGATTCGCTGCAAGGGAGCATCTGTAACTTTTAGATGTTACAAAGAGATGGCAGGAAGCTTACTGTTGGGTAATTGCTGGATTTTTTTGATACTTTCAAAAGATCCAGCTTGCCTGCTTGAGATGAGTCAAGAATATTTCAAGATGGCGATTTGGGTGGTAGTTAATGGTGAGTATCAGGGCCAAAAAGGCGGGCAGGAAGTCTGGAAATGAGAAGCTCGAGTTCCTTTAATGCATCCTGGTAGGCAAGATTGTCCAGATGCCTTCTAATCTTAAGGCCTTCTTGTTCAAAATTGCTGGCCACCAGGACCGGGCTGATCAGCTGGACTGTTTTTCTGGCTGCCAGGTTGTTGTCCAGGATTTCTCTTTTGAGCTTGAGCAGCTCTTGGGCAAGATCTTCATCTGATATTGAGCCGGGGTGAGGTGAGTTATGATCCTTTTCATTCTCTTTTTCCCAGGGCAGGTTGAAGGATGCCTGAACCGCAGCCTCCAGGTGTTCTTCAAGTTCATCTATCAGGGGTTCCAGGTCGTGGTCCTGGTTATCTTGGAGGGCGCTATCCAGCTTTTGGGCTGCTTTGGCCACATCACCGGCTTCCAGGGTCAAAGATGAACCTTTTAGGGTATGGGCCAGCAAAGCTGCTTCCTTGAACTGCCTTTTTCTGATCATGTTGCGCAGACGGACAGGGGCATCCTGGTAATCATTGGCAAAGACTCTGATCAGTTTGGTCAGGAGTTCAAAATTACCCAGGCATCTTTTCAGGGCTGTCTGAATATCAAATGGAAAAAGGGTATCAGAAGGCCCAGTCTTCAGATCATCAGATGGCCGGGCTTTAGTTTCAGCATTGTCCCCAATGGGTTCCAGGCACAAAATCCATTGCATCAACACTTCCATTAGCTTGGCCGGATCAACGGGTTTGGTCAGGTGGTCATCCATTCCAGCGGCCAGACTTTTTTCCCGGTCAGTTGCCATGGCGTGAGCAGTCATGGCTATGATAGGAATTCTTGATGCTTTATGGCCTGGTTTTTTTTGTGTCTGGTCCGGATCAAAATGAGCATGTTCTGTTGCATCAGTGGTTTTAGCTTCGATTTCCCTGATTTTGCGCGCAGCTTCCAGGCCGTCCATCTCAGGCATCTGAATATCCATCAGGATCAGGTCAAACTTTTGGGAAAAGGCCATTTCCACTGCCTGTGTCCCATTGACGGCTTCATGCACTTCAATTCCCAGCTCTTCTAATATCTCCCTGGACAATTCCCGGTTGATGGGGTTGTCTTCCACCAGCAGTATTCTGCTGCCAGCCAGTTTTTCCGGCCCCAGTTCTGAAAATGGCACAGCCCTGGACTGGGAGTCATCTGATGAGGCAACCTGCAGCTTGACTGTGAAAGTAAAACTGCTTCCTTTTGCCGGCAGGCTTTCCACATTAATTTTTCCACCCATTATTTCCACCAGCTGCCTGGATATGGACAGTCCAAGGCCTGTTCCACCGTATTTTCGAGTGGTGGATGAGTCTGCCTGGGTAAATGGAGAAAAAAGGCTGGCAATCTGCTCCGGGCTCATACCGATGCCAGTATCATCTACGGAAAAGGACAGGACCAGGTCATCGCCTGGTTTCAAAGGCTTTTCAAGGCGATGGTAAGGGGTTACCTGGACAGAAATTTTTCCCTGGTGGGTGAACTTGACAGCGTTGCCGGTCAGATTAAGCAGAACCTGCCCCAGACGCATTGCGTCTCCCTGATAGAAATCCGGCAAATCAGGGTCAATGGTTATGGACAGCTCAAGTCCTTTTTGATCAATCTCCACTGTCAAAATGTCCTGAAGATCACTTAGAAGCTGTTTGAGTCTAAAGGTGTTTTTTTCAAGCAGGATCTTTCCAGCCTCGATTTTGGAGAAATCCAGAATATCATTGATGATCCGTAAAAGAGACCGGGCAGATACGTTAATTTTATCAAGATAGTTTTTCTGCTTTGGGGTCAGACCGGTTTTTTTCATCAGATGGGTCATGCCGATGATGGCGTTCATGGGAGTCCGTATCTCATGGCTCATGTTGGCCAGAAAACGGCTTTTGGCCTTGCTGGCCTCCTCGGCCAGCTCTTTGGCCCTGGTCAGTTCCAGTTCAGCTTCTTTACGGTCAGTAATGTCATGAACAGTACCGGTATTGGATTTTTTTCCATTATAATAGGTCAGCCCGGCAGTCAGAAATATCCAGCGGGTCTCCCCCTGTTTAGTCTTTACTTTCAGCTCATACCTGGAGGGAACCGCCTCTCCTCTTAAACGGGCCGCAGCCCTGTCCAGGATCATTTCCTTGTAATCAGGATGAACAAAATCCAGAAAGTCATGTTCCAGAAGTTCTTTTTCCGAATACCCCAGGATATCGGTCAAGGCAGGATTGACCAGGACAAAATGGCGGCCTTCTAAAATGTATATTCCAGCTGTCGTGTTTTGAGCCAGGGTTCTGAAGCGATCCTGACTCTCCTTTAGCTCGGCATTGGCTTTTTCCAGATCCAGGCTGGCTTTTTGAAGTTTTTCTTCAGCCAGCTTGCGGTCGGTAATGTCCATGATTGCCCCGATGAGCCCGGTGATATCTCCGGAACAGTCAACAATGGTGGCTTTGTGAAAAATGACCTCTTTCTGTTCCCCTAAGGCATTTTGAATCTGCGATTCATATTGCTGGGGCTGGTTCGGGTTTTCATAAAGCTTGAGGTCCTGTTCTTGGTAGATCCTGGCCAGTTCCAAGGGGCTGGTTTCAAAATCGGTTTTGCCGATCATGGACTGGGCGGTGGTTCCGAAAAATTCCTCAAAAGCATGATTAAACCCAAGGTAGCGGCCCTGCCTGTCTTTGTAAAATATGGGCAGGGGAATAGAGTGCAAAAGTGAGTTAAGAAAGGCCTGACTGGATCTCAGCTCGTCCTGATTCTTTTTTTGGTCGGTAATGTCTGTAAAAATGGTGACCAGCTGTTTATCAGATATATTATAGGCAGAAATATAAAAGTGTTTGCCAAGATCTTTGCTGTAATAGGTCAGGGTTTTGGGCTGACTGGTCAGCATCACCTGCTCATAAGTTTTTACCAGGTCGGAATCCAGGAGTTCGGGAAAAATTTCTGAAACCCTTTGCCCGATGATTTTTTCGGGGCTGATGCCAGTGTGTCTTTCAAAGGCTGCATTGACCTCCACGTATATAAAATCAGTAATGTTTCCTGCCCCATCCAGCTCGATTTCATGGATGGCTACTCCTGATACAGCGTGGTTAAAAAGCTCCATGTATCTGCGTTCACTTTGCCGGGCTTTGGCCATGGTCTCCTGCAGTTCAGTATTTGACTTGACCAGGTCTTTCTGCAGTTTTTTCAAACGAAAGTTCCAGCCCAGGACTCCGAGAATCAAGATACCCAGCCCACCGGCAAATTTATAGATGATTCCCCGATCAAAAGGGGTTTCCACCAAAATGTGGACATGCTGATTGACGATTTTTTCCCGTTCAGAAGGTGTAATGCTCTGTACGCCCTTGTTCAGGATGTCCCTGAGCATGACCATGTCTTTTAAGACACCAATGCGCAGGTAGTTGGTATAATCAGGTATCTGGCCGGCAATCTTGAGATTGAAGAATCCTTGCTTTCTGATGGTGTAGGCTGCAATGGCCAGAGACCTCAGGGTCATGTCGGCCTTGCCTTGGGACACCATCTGGTAACACTCCATTTCAGTGTCCACGGTGATGATATGCAGATTGGGATAGTCCCGGCGGAGAAATTCTTCCATGGATGTCCCGTGAGGCAGGACAACGGTTTTATCGGTCAGTTCAGCGGGATCGGAGATAAAGGGATGTTCGTTTCTGGTGATGAAGACATTAGGGTTGGTAAAGATGGGATCAGTAAAGATGAGCCATTCCTCCCGTTCCGGAGTCTGATTGAGAAAGGGAATGATCATGCATTTCTGGCTCTGGGAATACTCAAGGGTTTCCTGCCAGTCTGCCGTTGGAACAAGGGTGAAAGGGACATCCAGGCGCTGAGATATGAGCTGAACAAGATCAGCAGCGATTCCAGTAAAGTTTCCCTGCTCATCAACCAGTTCGTAGGGCTCCCAGTCCGGATCAACGCACATGGTCACTGTTTCAAGATCTTTTAGATATGATCTTTCTTCAGCACTCAGGATTATAGTCTGGGCCGGGATTGTGCCAGGCAAAAGAACCAATGCCCAAAAGACAAAAGCAGACAAAAAAAAGGAGGCTGGCCGAGATGTAAAGAAAATTTGAGGAGCAGTCTCAGACATTCGAGATTGGGGTGCCCTCATGCAGGGCTCCAGGCAGGCTTGGCAAAATTAAGGAGCATGATTTTTCTGTTTATCTAACGTGATCTGCAAAAATACATCAAGGTAAGTTGACAGCTGTAAACTATAAATTGGCTCAAATTCCCGGCTGGGTCAATTAGAATATCGGTTCAACTCCTTCTTTGTCCTGTAACAAAAAAGCCATAGTCCTGAGCAGTGCCTGTAACTGGTCGTGTCTATTTTTGAGACATCTTTTAAACATATTGTGGAGGTATTAGCGATGGCAAGGAAGCTAGTTGTGGTTAAAATCAGCCTGATGTTGTTTTTCCTTATGTTTTCAGCAAACTCTTTAGTTTTTGGATGTGAGCACCGCGGAGCCCTTGATCCCATGTTCTGCGATGAGGATATGGATCTGGTGGCTGACTC
The DNA here is from genome assembly GCF_000686525.1 of Desulfonatronovibrio hydrogenovorans DSM 9292. NCBI lineage: Bacteria > Pseudomonadati > Thermodesulfobacteriota > Desulfovibrionia > Desulfovibrionales > Desulfonatronovibrionaceae > Desulfonatronovibrio > Desulfonatronovibrio hydrogenovorans. Next base: position 13,439 of record NZ_JMKT01000016.1, on the reverse strand, counting down.
GCCAGCTGATCCAGGTAAGTGGAAGGATCCCAGCACACTGATTTTTACCTATACTCCGGTAGAAGATCCTGCTGTTTACAGGGATCTGTTTACCGATTTTCTGGACTATCTGTCCAAGGCTACCGGGAAGAGGGTCACCTATTATACTGTTCATTCCAATGCCGCCCAGATCGAAGCCATGCGCTCAGGAAGGCTTCATGTGGGTGGATTTTCAACCGGACCTACCGGGTTTGCCGTCAACCTGGCCGGTGCAGTGCCTTTTGCAGTAAAGGGTTTTCCCGACGGGCTGCAGGGTTATAACCTTATTCTTGTAGTCAGAAGTGATAGCCCATATCAAAAACCTTCAGATCTCAAAGGAAAAAGAGTGGCCCATACTTCACCCTCATCCAATTCAGGCAACCTTGCTCCCAGAATTCTTCTCCCAGACCATGGTCTGGTACCTGAGCAGGACTATGAGGTGCTTTTTTCAGGCAAGCATGATCAGTCGGTCATGGGGGTGCTGAGCGGGGACTATGATGCTGCCCCAGTGGCCTCTGATGTCTTTGACCGGATGGTCCGGAGGGGAACTGTAAAGGAGGAAGACTTCAGGATTATTTACAGGAGCGCAGTCTTCCCCACATCTTCTTTTGCCTATGCTCATGATCTCAACCCGGATCTGGTCCGCAGGATCGTTGGAGCTTTTCATACTTACCGCTTTACTGATGAGATGAAAAAAGCCTTTGATGGAGCTGACAGGTTCTACCCCATCACCTATAAGGCCGACTGGGCCGTAGTTCGTCAAATTGCAGAGGGTACAGGAGTATCTTACAGCCGGACAGGTTTTGAGAAAGAGTTTTCTACCAAGCTGCAATAAAAGTCTACCCAACATCAAGCCCAAATTACTTTTATAATGAAAAAAAGCAGAGGGTCAGGGAATGGATCTGTAAAAGGCCGTTCCCTGACCATTACAAACCTGGTCAAGGCTTACAAGCCTGGAAAACCTGTTTTGAAGAATCTCAGCATGTTCATCAACGGCCAGGGCGTGACGGCCATAATCGGGCCTTCGGGAACAGGGAAAAGTACTCTCATCAGGTGCATCAACCGCTTGGTGGAGCCTACTTCTGGAGAGATCATTTTTATGGGTCAAGACATCACCCGGATGAACAGATCAAAGCTGCGCAGGATCAGACGCAGGATCGGCATGGTCTTTCAGGAATATAATCTGGTGGAGCGATTGACAGTCCTGGAGAATGTACTTTCCGGCAGGTTGGGCTACATTTCTGCTTGGCGGGCTTGGTTTAGAAAATTTCCAGAGCAGGATATTGATGCTGCATTTAAGCTTCTAAACCAGGTCGGTTTGCAGGAGTTTGCAATGCAAAGAGCCGACGCTCTGTCAGGAGGTCAGAGACAGAGGGTGGGTATTGCCAGAGCCCTGATGCAGGGTCCGGACATCCTTCTGGCAGATGAACCCACATCATCTCTGGATCCCAAGACCTCAGTGGAGATTATGGAACTGATGTCATCCATGGGCAAAGAACGGGACATACCCGTAGTGGTTAATATCCACAACGTCACCCTTGCATCCAGGTTCGCTCAAAGGATTATCGGTCTTTCCCGGGGGGAAGTCGTTTTTGACGGTTTACCAGAAGAAATAACCGATGACATACTCAAGGACATATATGGCGGTCAGGATTGGCTGACTCACGGTCAGAATCAATGATCAATTCAGTTCGGAAACCCTTCAGGCAAAGCTGGGCATCTAGGCTGGGCTGGATAACGCTTGTACTCTATACCATGTATGCCTTGTCTATACTGGAATTTGACTGGAACCGCTTTGTGTACGGTCTGGATAACGGCTTAAACTTTTTAAAAAGGATGTGGCCTCCTGATTTCAGCCGCTGGCAAATCCTGCTGGAGGATTTGGTTGAAAGTCTGCAGATTGCTGTTCTTGCCTCGGCCATAGGAATAGCTCTTTCTCTGCCCGTGGGTTTTCTGGCCGCAAGAAACCTCATGCCAGCCGTAATTACCTGGCCGGTCAGGGGGTTCATCGCAGTTTGCAGGTCGTTTCACCCGGTCATCATGGCTATCCTGTTTGTTAAAGCCATTGGCTTCGGGGCTGCAGCAGGAATTGCCTCTTTGGTGGTATTTTCAGTTGGCTTTATTGCCAAACTGTTTGCAGAAGCCATTGAGGAGATATCCCTGAAGCAGGTCGAAGCCATAAGATCAACCGGGGCATCCTTTCCAAACCTGATCATTTTCGGAGTCATGCCCCAGGTGTTCAGCCGGTTTCTAAATTTCAGCACCTACCAGACCGAGGTAAATCTCCGTAACTCCACTATGGTCGGAATTGTAGGGGCAGGAGGAATCGGTGGGACCCTTTTTGCTGCATTCCAGCGTTTTGACTATGATTTTGTAGCCGCCATTCTGTTGACAATAATTGCCCTGATCATGATCGGGGAAGCCCTTACCGACCAGATCAGGAAAGTCTTTCAATGAACACCTCAGGACCTCAGTGGCAGAGGTTTACACCAACAAAACGCTTCCTGCGCTTCAGCGTATACCTGCTGACAGTTGCCGCAGTAGTATTTTCCATCCGAACGATTGAAATCATCCCGGAATTCATACTGGATGCCCCGCACCAGATGGCAGACCTTCTGAACCGGATGTGGCCAATGGACACAGGACACTACTCCCAGGGAGTTCACCAGGCCCTTATGGAAACCATGCATGTAGCAACTCTGGGAACCATAGGCACGGTTTTTTTTGCGATTCCGGTGGCAATTCTGGCATCTGGAAGAGTTGTGCCTTGGCAGCCGGTCAACATGTCTGCCAGACTAATTCTGGTTTCTTCAAGATCGGTCAACACCCTGGTCTGGGCTTTACTTTTTGTGGCGGTTTTCGGCCCTGGTGCTGTTGCCGGCACTATGGCTATCGCATTCAGATCCATCGGCTTTGTGGGTAAACTTCTATCAGAGGCCCTGGATGAAACCGATCCAGGGCCGGTGGAAGCCCTCCGCTCGGTTGGAGCTCCCTGGTTCAGCGTCTTTATCAAAGGGTACTGGCCTCAGGTTCTGCCTTCCTTCTGGTCCATCATCCTTTTTCGATGGGATATAAACGTCAGGGAATCCGCTGTGCTTGGCCTGGTGGGAGCAGGGGGAATCGGAATGGCCTTGGACACCGCCCTGAACCTTTTCTACTGGGACAGGGTTTCATTGATCCTTTTTACGATTTTTGCCGTGGTCATTGCAATGGAAATACTGGTCACCTGGATCCGCAAGAGAATCATTTAGAATTTCAAGATGCTGCTGATTATATTCTTAATAGGGTTTAGAGATAGTCACAGCAATTTGATTAGGTTTGGTAAAGAATAACTAAAACTATAGACTGGTTGTTCCGTATGGAGACAAACAGGATGAACGCAGATTCACATGCTCCATTGATTGATTTGCCTCCCATTTTTCCAGGTACTGTTTCTGGAAAGATTATCTCCTTTTTCAGCCCGCTGATGAAAAAAATTCTTGCCCTGAGCTATCTGAATGAAAAGTATCAGGAGGCAAAGATTTGCTCTGCCAGGCTGGATTTCTGGGAAAAAGCCCTTCATGTCCTGGACATTAGTTATGACCTTGATGAGTACGAACTGGATAATATTCCAGTAGATAAGCCCGTAGTTGTTGTAGCCAATCACCCCTTCGGAGCCCTGGAAGGGCTGATCATGGCTTCTATTTTAAGAAAAAAACGCTCAGATGTAAGGATATTGGCTAATTATCTGCTTGAGCGGATACCGGACATGAAAGAGGTATTGATCGGGGTGGACCCTTTTGAGGCTTCTCTGGAAAGGATCAAGGCCAACGGGATTGCCCTCAGAAACCTCTATAAGTGGTTGCATCATGGAGGGCTGGTAGGGGTGTTTCCCTCAGGACAGGTGTCACATCTGAGACTGGTGAAAAGAGAGATCTCTGACCCTCCTTGGCAGGAGTCAGTGGCCAGGATTATTCGAAAGACCAAGGCAACTGTTGTACCCATGTTTTTCAAGGGCAGGAATGACTCCCTTTTTCAACTGGCAGGCCTTGTTCACCCCGTGCTGAGGACGGTACTTTTGCCCCATGCCCTGGCCGGCCATTCTGGAACAAGGGTGAAGGTCAGCATCGGGAGTCCGGTTTTTCCACATCAGCTGACTGCATATGGTTCAGACCAGGAGATTATCACCTACCTGCGACAGAGAACCTATCTTCTGGAAATGAGGAAGAAAACAGGCCACTTTCAGCAATACTCGAAACACAGGGCTAGTCTGAACCCAAAAGTACCTCATGTGTATCCTGGAACACTGATCAGTGAACAGCGGACTTTGAGTCCTGACCAGACTCTGTTTGAGAACGCGGAGTTCAGCGTACATGTTGCAAAGTCGGTTCAAATACCCAAGCTCCTTCATGAAATTGGATGGCTGAGAGAACATACTTTCAGGCTGGCCGGTGAAGGTACTGGCAGGGACATTGATCTGGACATTTTTGATACCCACTATCTGCATGTATTTCTTTGGGATAAAAAAAAGTCCAGGCTGGCCGGGGCATACAGGATGGGACAGGTTGATGAAATTATTAGAAATCTTGGCCCCAAGGGGATTTACAGCAACAGCCTGTTCAAGTTTAAGGCGGCTTTTTGGAAGAGCATTCAGCCATGCCTGGAACTGGGGCGTTCATTTGTCTGTCCAGAGTATCAAAAGAGCTATTCTTCCCTGCTTATGCTTTGGAAGGGAATTGGAAAGTTTGTGCTGAAAAACCCCCATTATAAGGTACTCTTCGGACCGGTGAGCATTGACAACGGCTACAATGATGCTTCGAGAAATCTTATGATCAGGTTCATGCAAAAAATGGATCTCATGCATGAGATGCAGCATCTGGTGACACCGAGAAGACCTTTAAAAACAGCTGGCAAGCATTACTTTGAAAAAATAGATATGGATCTGATGATCAAGAACATCGAAGATTTGTCCAAAATTATTTCTGAGATAGATACCCACAAAAAAGGTATCCCGGTGTTATTAAGGCAATACCTCAAGCTGGGAGGTAAAATGCTGGGCTTTAACCTTGATCCTGACTTCAGCAATGTTCTTGACGGTCTTGTCCTGGTTGACCTTAGAAAGACCGACCTTCAGCAGCTGGGCAGGTATATGGGAAAAGAAGGAGCATTGGACTATCTCACGTATCACCAGGTTACCTGCAGGGCAAAAGCTGTTTAGCAGATTATTATGCTGATATCAGCTTGTGACACTTTTCAGCAGCCTCTAAAAAGCCAATTCCTCCGGAAAGCTCGTAAACATCACAGCATTCAAATAAGTTCAAATAATCATGCTTGTTTTGGACCAGGCCGGGCTTGCCGGCACTGGGAAGATAAAAGAGGCCGGGAGATTTGATGACAGCATCAAGGAGGTCCAGTCTTTGGGTTAGATCAACTTTTCTTAATTCCGGGGTCTTGGGGATTCGATGCCAGTTAAGTATTACCAGGGCCTTTGCATATGAGGCTAGTTTAAATCTGGCTTGCCCGAAACATTCATCAATGCATACGTCATACTTATGCTCAACACTCCAAATTTTTTGAGCTCCAATTTTTCTGAATCTCTTTTCCTCTTCTTTATTAAGGATTTTCAGAAGACTTGGGTTGTTTAGAATCGTGCCTGGGTTAACTCTGGGCAACTTGGCCACCCCGTAAATTTTGAGGCCTGAAGGTTTATTTTCAATCATCAGCCGGTCATTGCTGATGAATGTGGTCCCTTTGTTCATGAGGTGCAAGGCCAGGGTGGATTTACCCATACCTGAGAAGCCGGCAATTATCAGGGCCTGGTTTTCACTAGTCACAGCAGCAGCATGGCAAAGCAGACACCCCTGATCAAGTTTCCACTGGATAAATCTGTTGTTGATAAAATTTATCACCTGATTTTCATTGGCTGTACATGGGCCAACAACCAGGTTTTCCTGGTTGTCAAAGTAAAAGCAGAGATTGGTTAGTTTTTTACGTATTATCCTGCCTGAGCCCAAATCTGCATATTGTTCCTTGATTTTCTTTTTGCCTTTTTCCGGCGCTTTGTCCTTAAGCTGAATTTTTATCCGGGGTGGCTGAGAATCCAGAGCCTTTACGGTAAAGTGACTGTCAGGGGTGTCTGGATCAATAATGAACTGATTGAAATACCTGAGCAGGTTATTTTTGAGCCGGGAAGAATTGGTTTGGACTTTTATTCTGCAGTCATCAAAGGATAGCATCAATTCCTGATCCATATCAGTATGTTTCTGAATGTTTTTCAGGCTCTGCCTGATCTGATCATCTATAATGCACATTATTCTATTCCTGTTAATTATGTTAGTTAGATCCTGTGTTGGTCTGGATTTTTTACCAGCGTACTGGAGAATATCATTGAGGCTTGACTTGCTCTGTTTTCGCCAATGCACAGAATATGAAAAAAACAGTTGCTGAAGGTTTACAGGAAAGGGACCTTGGGCCAGGAGGCCTGGCTTCAATTTGCTGTGCATGATCCTTCTCAGACGGTGAGTTGTCTGTTGGTTTAAGGTTTAGGCAATTATAGTCTGGATTTTATCACCATGTCAGTGATGGGACCCCTTGATTTTTCCCCCTTGAGCACCAGGTGGGCGTAGTTGTTGAACCCCTTCATTTTCTTTACAATCCAGTTCAAACCATTGTTGGACTCATTAAGGTGAGGATTGTCGATCTGTCTGGTGTCACCCAGACACACGCATTTAACGCCCTCACCCATCCTTGAGAGCAGAGATCTTATTTCATATCTGGAAAGATTCTGGGTTTCATCAATGATGACAAAAGAATTTTCAATGGTCATCCCCCTGACAAAACTGACCGGCATGACTTCAATTTTTTTAGGATTGAGTTTGAAGTTGCTTTCACTGGGATCGAGAAACACCTTGTTGGCTTTACGGATACTATGCAGTTTTTCCAGGAGGGCAAAAATATACTTTATATAGGGGGCAATTTTTTCTGAAACATCGCCGGGCAGGTATCCCAGTTTTGGACCTATCTCATGGGTCGGCTTTATTATATGAATTTTTGAGTAGGCCTTTCTGCCCAGGACCATTTCAAGGGCAGAACCAAGAGCAAGAAAAGTCTTGCCGAATCCTGCCTCGCTCTGGATAGTCACCAGGTCGATGTCTTGGTTTTGCATAAGCTCCAGGGCAAGGTTCTGGTATATTGACCTGGGAGTGATCTTCCAGATGTCCAGGGTATAGTTGATGATTTTGGAACCTTCAGGACCATTGAAGACAGGCTTTCCATTGTCCCAGGAGAATGAATTGGGTATGGGGACTCCATTTTCTTCAACAAAGCCTGTATACTGCTGGGATTCCGATTCAAAGGGCCTTGAGTCTCTGAACTCTTCGCAATGGATGCCAAGCATCTTTGCCTGCAGACGCAGTATCTTGTCGTTGGTGACCAGAGTTGGATCCGGGATATCTGAATTAGCCCTTATTTCAGACAGGATGTGGTTGTCAGCAATGTCTGTGTAGGAAGTGACAAGACCGTCTTTACTTATGATCCTGATACTGTCCATGTTATGAATGAGGGAGTCCACGATTTTGGTTATAATGTGGGACAGCCTGGGATCAGCCTTGAGCTTGTTGAGCTCCATGAGGACGTGGTAAGGGATGAAAACATTGTTTTCCGATCCGTTCCTGAGGATCTCAATGCTTTTGGGATTTTCGATGAGAACATTGGTATCCAGAACATAATTTTTAATCTGGTCCATACTACTCCTCGCTGAAATGACGGGTTAATTGATGCAGACTGTCCTTCCACGACCTGGTTGATGGGAAGTGCTTTAGAACCGTTCAGTTATAAACAGGTACAGATAATGACCGCTTATCAACTGCAACCTTAACAAAACAATGTGACGCCATTGTGTCGCATTGTTTTGTTAAGTACAGACAAGTGATGGTTTTGGTGAGAAAGGGGTTGGTCAGGAAGGCGTGGCAGCTGGAAAGTCTTTTAGGTGTCAGGTGACCGGGGCAGCTGGATTTTTCAGATGTGTACTCAAGGAAGCGCTTCAGCAGAATAATGAAGCGATACATCACTTGGCATGAAAACCAGACACTCCGGAAAGGATTTTTTTAGGAAACTCAAACCGAACGGTCTTCAAGGGGTCCACCATCTGACAGAAGCGCAGATCTCCGGCAATACTCATGAGCATGACTGCATGGTTTTTTTCCAGTCCGGCAAAACCGGTCAGAAACTCAACCATACTGTCCACAGCTCCCTTGGCTGCCTGATCTGCTGTTTCAGCCGAAAAAATAGTGGCCACTAAGTGGTCATTTTCAAGAAAAGGAGTGGGCAGGCCTTGGAGATCCGGAAATACCTCTGCCTTTAAAAGGACCTCACCGGATGTTTCTGCACCTGAAACTCCGATTTCTCCGTCTCCCTGAGCTGAATGCAGATCCCCGCATCCGAAAAGCGCTCCTTCCACCTCTGCCTTGAAATATATCCTTGATCCTGCGGTGATTATCCTGCAGTCCATGTTCCCGCCGTGTTTTTCAGGTGTGCCGTTGGGAATGTCTCTGTCTTTGGGGGCGACTCCCATGACCCCGATCATGGGCTTGATATTAATTCTGGCTATGTCTTTGAAGTTCAAGACGTTGTTTTCATGGGTGAGCAGAGCGGTTTCCATGGTGGTGATTTCTTTTCCAGGGACCCCTTCTCCAGGAGCAACCACAGCAATTGAATGGTCATTGATTTTGATGTCTAAGATGTCAAAACCAATAATTTCCCCTGGTCTGACCCCTTCGATATATACCGGGCCGGTTGCCGGATTGACATTTTCCCAGTCCAGACTTTCCAGTAGATCTCTTTCGGATTTGATCTGTCCGCCAAAACAGTCCAGGGTCTTGAGGAGAAATTCCTGACCCTGGGCCACGGACATGGCTGGTTCGAGCTTTGGGGAAAAGGCATGAAAAACGTTTTTACCGTCCAGAGTGGGGATCATTGGCTTCTCCTTTGTTAACTGTTTTGGTTTCGGTTTAACCCTACCTGATAAGGGTCAGACTCAATATTTCGCCTCTGGTCAAAAAGCGGACAGGAACACCGGACACTCCGGCTCCAGCACTTGTGTAGCCCTGCATGGAACCGTTGACCCAGAAGCCCTGGGCCATGGATCTGGGTGATCTGGAATGGGTGAAAACCGGGCCGATCCTTGGAAGCTGAACCTGGCCGGCATGGGTGTGACCACACAGATAAAGATCCATCCCCACTGAAGCAGCCTGTTTGTACATTTCTGGAGAATGGCATAAAAATATTTTAAAGGCTTCATCCGGGATATTTCTTGCAGCCATCTCAACGTTGGCGCAGTTGTAGTAGTGGGGGTCGTCCACCCCAGCTAAGTATATGCTTTGCCCGTTTTTATCAATCCTGGCCGAATCATTCAGGAGAACCCTGAATCCAAGATTCTCCATAACAGGAATCATTTCCAGGCAATCGTGATTTCCCAGGACTGCATAATTGCCATATCTGGATCTGATCCTGGCAGCTATTTCTGAAAATAATTCAAGACAGGTCTGATAGTTTCCATAAGTGGACATGCGCAGGTCTCCACCGAAAACGCAGATGTCCGGATCTTCCTGTTCCAGGAGTTGAGAGACCCTGGGGACCAACTCAGTCAAACCGTCAATGTGCAGGTCGGAAAAATAGACGATATTGAAATTGTCAAATTCCTCAGGAAGATTGGGCATGGTGACCACCTTTCTGACAACCTGAACGTCTAATGCATTTTTTATCCCTCGTTCGTAAAGGCCAGCAACCTTGAAAAAGCGCTTAATGAGCCAGTGATAGTAAATTGCTTCTTCAAAATGAAAAACAGGTTGAATATGCTTAAAGCCGGAAGAGCATGAACTTATCTCCTTTAACCTGGTCCTGGCCTTAAGCTTTCGGGGATACCACGGAAAGGGCTCCTTTAGCAGGATACTTTTGTAAAATACCGAACCAATATATGCGCCCAGACAGAACAGGATTATGAGGATGAAAGACCTGATATAGCCGATGCCAAGATACGGAGATATTACCAGAAAGGGCAATGCCCCTTCAAAAAACTGATCCAGGACCGGGAAGTTCCTTCCACTTGGCTTGTTCAAGCGTCTTTTGATGAAGCTTGAGACCATATCCCCGGTCATGCTTAATATAGCAGTTGCAAGTCCCAGCCAGAAGGGCAGACCTAAAAGCATTGCCAGAAATGACCCGCATAATAGAGCCCCAGCCAGCCCTCTCCAGGTCTTGTGGGGGCCAAGGAGGGGTTTTTTGTCCTTGAATGTCCTTCCCAGGTCAATGGGTTTATTCAGGCTGTCTTCTAAGAAAAAGGCCAGTAGGGGTGGGGTGAAGTTGATCAGCCAGAGAAGCAGAAGGAGTTTAATGTCAAGAAGAATCGACATGGGCATGGCCTGATCAGCAAATGAGGTTCAAAGGTGAACCAGTGGCTGGTGGAAGAATGTATTTTTGGGGAGGCATCAGGACAGGCTCTTCAACCTGGTCATTGTCCACCCTGCCGGATCCTGTCCTGATGCAAGTGAGTTCATGAGATTAAAGGGCCTTTTCAATCCTGGCCATGGCCTTTTCAACATTCTCCAGGCTGTTGAAGGCACTTATCCGGATGAAGCCTTGACCGCAAAGGCCAAAACCATCTCCAGGAGTACAAACAATCCCGGCTTTGTTCAAAAGGTCGTCAAAAAAGCTCCAGGAATCCTTTCCACCGTCGATCCAGATGTACGGGGAGTTAACTCCGCCATAACATTCAAATCCAAGACTCTGCATTTTATCCCTGATGATTGAGGCATTGGCGAGGTAGTAATCAATATTGGCCTGGACCTGCTTTTGGCCTTCAGGGCTGTAAACAGCCAGGGCAGCTTTCTGAACAGGGTAGGATACACCGTTGAACTTGGTGGAATGTCTTCTGTTCCAGAGTCCGTGAATTGAGACTTCCTTGCCCTGACCATCATAGGCCCTGCAGTTCTTGGGGACAACAGTGAAAGCGCATCTGGTTCCGGTGAATCCAGCTGTCTTGGAAAAGCTTCGAAATTCGATGGCCACCTCCCGGGCTCCATCTATTTCGTAGATGGACCTGGGAAGGTCCGGATCTTTAATAAAGGCTTCATAGGCAGCATCAAAAAGGATCAAAGCCTTGTTGGTTCTGGCGTAATCCACCCACCTGGAAAGTTCATCTTTGGTAATTGTGGCTCCTGTCGGGTTGTTGGGGTAGCAAAGATAAATCAGATCCACAGGCCTGTCCGGAAGGGCAGGGATAAAGTTGTTGTCCTTGGTGGACTCAAGGTATACCAGCCCCTGATAACGCCCCTCCTGGAACATTCCTGTCCGCCCGGCCATAACATTGGTATCAACATAAACCGGGTAAACAGGATCAGGAACCGCCACCTGGATACCGGTATCAAATATTTCCTGGATATTTCCGGTGTCACACTTGGCTCCGTCACTGATAAATATTTCATCGGGCTCGATCAAAGCCCCTCTGGATTGAAAGTCATCTCTGGCAATGGCTTGACGTAGAAAAGAGTAGCCCTGTTCAGGGCCATATCCCCTGAAACTGTCTCCAATGGCCATTTCATCCACTGCTTCATGCATGGCCTTGATGCATGCTGTGGGCAGGGGCAGGGTGACATCTCCTATGCCTAGCTTGATGATTTCCTGCTTCGGGTTGTCCTTCTGGAATTTTTCCACTCTTTTGGCGATATCTGCAAAAAGATATGAAGACTTGAGCTTGAGATAGTGTTCATTGATGTTGATCATGGTTTCTCCTGAAGTTTAAGATTCATATATTTTTTAAAATATTCAACTTCCGGTGTCAAACTTGGCAGATATCGACCTGCTCTAACTTTGACTTCATCCGGTCTTAGGCATAAGAGCTTTTTTTCATTTTTGCCTTATTCCTGCATAAAACAGTTAAACTAAAACAATATGGGAATGGAATGAAAACCTTGCTTCCTGGGACTCTCAAGGCAGACGCCCTGCTTCTGCTGACAGCCCTTATCTGGGGTGTGGCTTTTGTGGCTCAAAGGGCTGGCATGGATCATATGGGTCCTTTTATATACAATGCGGTTCGGTTCGGGCTGGGAGCAGCCAGTCTCTTGCCGGTTATCTGGTACAGACAGAAAAAAGGTCTGGTGGACCACGCCTTTCAAAAGCATACGGACAAATCAGCTCTTTTGAAGGCCGGGATTATCTCCGGACTTTTGCTTTTTTTGGGAAGCAGCCTGCAGCAGGTAGGGATAGTATACACTACAGCAGGAAAGGCTGGTTTTATCACTGGACTCTACGTGGTCATTGTCCCGGTATTAGGGTTGATCTGGAAAATACGTCCCGGGCCAGGGGTCTGGCTTGGAGCCCTGCTGGCGGCTTCTGGCTTGTATTTTTTGACCATCACCGATGGGTTGAGAATTGAGTTCGGTGATTTTCTGGTTCTCTTGTGCGCTGTTGCTTTTGCCCTGCATGTTCTGGCCATTGGATGGCTGGTGACAAAAGTAGATTGCGTGAAGCTGGCTGCTGCTCAATTTCTGGTTACATCAGTGCTAAGCTTTATTGTGGCTCTGGTTTTTGAAGAAATTCTTCTAAGTTCTTTGCGTGACGGCCTGATTCCGATTCTGTACGGCGGGATCATGTCTGCCGGGGTTGCCTATACCCTGCAGATCGTGGCTCAAAGGGAGGCTTTGCCTGGGCATGCCGCCATAATTTTAAGCTTGGAATCTGTTTTTGCAGTTATTGCAGGGTGGATGATACTTAGTGAATACTTGGGAATCAGGGAGATATCAGGTTGCATTCTGATGTTTTCCGGCATGCTGGCCGCTCAGATTTATCATCTACGCCGTAAGCCCCCTTCTTTCAGGTGGGGGATATAAGGCGTAGTTCTTAAGAATTTTGAAAGAATCGCAAGGAATTTTTTTCCGGGTTCAGGCTTTGCCAATACAGCAATTAGCCTTAATGTATTGACTTTTAAGTAAAAATTAGCTATAGTTTAGTTCATGCTGATACGTAGGGGATATAGATTCAGGCTTAAACTTCGAGATGGTGATGAGCAGAAGTTCGTCCAGTTTGCCGGGTGTTGCCGTTTTGTATGGAATAAGGCTCTTACGTATCAGGATGGACTCTTTAAGGCTGAAGGTGAAAAGATTCTATCCAAAACCAAACTCCTGAACCTGTTGCCTGAGTGGAAGAATGAGCATCCCTTTCTAAGGGAAGCTCATTCCCAAATTCTGCAGCAAAGCCTGATTGACCTGGACCGGGCTTACCAGAACTTTTTCAGAAGATTGAAACAGGGCGAAGATCCCGGCTATCCCAGGTACAAGAAAAAGTTTGTGCATGATAGTTTCAGATTTCCCCAGGGATTTAAAGTCGAAGGCAGACATATATATCTGCCTAAGCTCGGTTGGTTCAGGTTCTACAAGAGTCAAGACATT